>CALEIL010000287.1 GCA_937876435.1 uncultured Bacteroidota bacterium | reverse complement strand
GGTGGAGGATATAAAATTAACGGTGAACGACCTTATTCTAAAAAATGATGCGGAGATCATCTGCAATTTCAATTGCTGACTGAAAGGACCGGGTACCGCGTTGAGCCCGCTCCCGACTTCTTCTTCGCCGGGGAGCAATGTCCACCCCGTCCTCATTTCGATTCGAAAACCATTTTTCCATTTCCGGCTGACACGAAGCGCCATCCGCCAGCCATGGCCATAAAATGAAGGAATGGTAAAGCTGTATAGGATGTCTGGTTCATATGTATAGATCCGGCTGAAGTATGACTCGGTTTTGAACCAGGCCAACCGGCTTGCTACTGACCAGGACTTTCCAATCGGAGACCACATAAGATCCGTAAATCCCATGAACCCATATTCCGCGGGAGGTTCACCGGGCTGAAACCTGACCATTTCCAGCCGGTTGGTCCACTTCCATTTTTGGTATTTGATCCTGCGAAATTGCAACCGGAGATTCCATTGAGTATGGGAGGCTATGGTGTGGTAGCCGGGATGGGAATTGGATTGATTATCTGCGCGTTGTTTGAATTTAAGCTGACCGTATGCTTCCCATTTTCGGCGATTCGAAACCTCGTATTTTACGAATATATCCTGATCAAACGTAGGTCCATGCGCCTGAAACGTAGGCCAGAACCCTTTCCAGCTGTCAAGATAAAATGAGATGCGGGAATAAGGGCCGAGGTGGTAATTGATGCCTACGTAAATCCCGGATTCATTGTTGGGAAGCGTATGAGCCGAAAAGGCATTGCTATGGGTGGGCGCATAATACGCCGGGTATCTTCGAATCAAAAAGCCCCCGTCAAGCCGGGAATTGAAGCTGTACAGACCCGAAAACAGGAAGGCGGGTGTTCTGTAATTTTGTGTGGCTACTTCACCGAAAAAATGAAGACTCCCCAGGTAACTGCTGAAATCCAGCGAATGGCCTACAAACCTGGAACCAGTCAACCGGTGGACGTTGTCTATGCGCGAGACCGGCTGGTAGGGGAGGGAGAACAGCTGAAACATGCTGTTGAACCCCAGTTTGGTCCGATTGATATGCCATTGCATCCTGTGACCTGCTACGGTTTCCGAAACCTGGTTTCTTTTATCTTCCTCGCTCAGGGAACGATGCAGGCCATCGGTCTGAAAGGCACTGAAATAGGTATAATTATCTTCGGGATATGACCGGACAGTAGCGTCCCTCCCTTTATAATGTAGAAATAGGAAATTTTGAAAATCCGGATTGGATCCCATTTCCACCGCCCCACCCCTGAAATAGTAATATTCCCCTGATCCGGTATAAGGCAGGATGACAGGGGATACCCTTTTGATCAGCAGTGGATTGGAAGGTTTGGTAACGGCAAAACCCTGGTACTGTAGCAAACCCTGTCCCAGACTGATGCGATAATCTCCCAGGGCTACCGTTTTGACAAATCCTGTACGGCCGGTCTTGTAGTAGTGCAGATGGATCTGGTCAAAACCAGGTCTGTTCCTGAAATTGAAGGGCTCTCCGGCGTCGAGTTCCAGACTTCCGCCCCAACTGAAATTCCGGCTTTGGTAATTTCTGAATTTGATCAGCCAGCCAAGCGGGCCCGATTGGTAGGGCGGTGCTGTATTATCTTCAGATCTGAACCCTTTTCTCCTGGGTAGATACCCGGCAGAGCGGACCAGAACGTAGCCTTTTCCTTCCCGTTGAAGGGACTGATCGCTGATCGAAACGTAGGGCAGGAGCTGCCGGACTTTTTCCAATGGCAATTCTTCTATGACCTGAAGTTCATTGGGATGGATAAAAGATCCGTTAGCATCGCGGTATTGTAGGATGGAGTTGATCTCGGCAGGTGTGAGGAGATTTAATAATTCCAGGTCCCTGAATTCCACTTCGTTGAGATCCAGGGGATTGTCTCTGAGATCCTGAAGATCTTCCAATATTGAAGAATTTTCCTGTAACTGTTCGATGGCCTCATCCGGTAGGTTATCGAGCCATTCGATTCCATCCTCGACAGGATTCTGACTTTGAATGGGGTTGCCAATCATCAGAGCGATCACCGGGGATAAAATTCTCCATTCAATCCGCATGACTTTTTCACTTGGAATTCACAAAATGACATTCGTAAATGTCTGAGTGTCAAATATAAATAATATTATGGCAATATTGAAAAAAACATTTCTCATAAACATCAATTCTATTGGACTTTTCGAATCCTGTACATTTGTGCCATTGAAAAACCAAAAAATAATCTGTAGTATGGTGACTCCAAGATTTTCAGCATTAGAAACCATTATCGACCGAAACCACCACGAAAACGGTGTGTTGAAATCTCCTCTACCCAATATCGCATCGTATTTTGGATGTAATACTTTTGGTGATGAGGCCATGACCAAATACCTTACCAGAGATACCTATGAACTTTTGAAAGACGCTATCCGGGAAGGGAAGAATCTATCACGTAAACTTGCTGATGATGTGGCATCGGGTATGCAGAAATGGGCACAGGATAAAGGAGCCACCCACTACGCACACTGGTTCCAACCTTTGACCGGACGGACCGCGGAAAAACACGACTCGTTTTTCACGATCACTCCCGACGGATCTGTATTGGAGGAATTTAGCGGTAGCGCCCTGGCCCAACAGGAGCCTGATGGTTCTTCCTTCCCCGGAGGAGGATTAAGGTCGACCTTCGAAGCCCGTGGATATACCGCATGGGATCCTTCCTCGCCTGCGTTTATCCTGGAAATCGGAGAAGGCAAGACCCTTTGTATTCCTACCATTTTCGTAACCTACGGAGGAGAAGCACTCGATTATAAATTACCTTTACTCAAATCAGAGGATTATTTATCCAAATCAGCGTTGAAGGTTTGTCAGCTATTTGAATCCAACGCCCGGGTCAAAAAGGTGAACGTGACACTGGGATGGGAGCAGGAATATTTCCTGGTGGATGAAGCTTTGTTCTTCGCAAGACCTGACCTGATGTTGACCGGCCGGACCCTTATCGGGAAAAATTCTCCCAAAGGCCAGCAATTGGATGACCATTATTTCGGGTTGATCCCAGACAGGGTTTATGCGTTTATGCGGGACCTGGAAAAAGAATGCCACAAATTGGGGATTCCAGTCAGAACACGGCACAACGAGGTAGGACCCGGACAATACGAGCTGGCTCCTATGTTTGAAGAAGTGAACGTAGCCATCGACCACAATCAACTCCTGATGGATCTGATGGATCGGGTGGCGGTACGACACCAACTGCGTGTTTTATTGCACGAAAAACCATTTGCAGGAGTCAATGGATCGGGCAAGCACAACAACTGGTCCATGTCCACCAACACGGGCAAAAACCTGCTTTCTCCAGGCTCCAATCCTGGAAAAAGTCTGGAATTTCTGACCTTCTTTATGGCGACCATCCGCGCGGTTTATGAATATTCCGATATCCTCCGCGCCAGCGTTGCTTCAGCTTCCAATGATCACCGGCTCGGAGCCAATGAGGCACCTCCAGCTATCGTATCTGTTTTTATTGGGGAGTTTTTGACCAAAGTACTCAATGATATAGCGGAAGAAAAACTGTCGGACGAAGAGGGAGTGAAAGATATCATGGAATTGCTTGCCAAAATTCCTGAACTTAAAAAAGACAATACCGACCGGAACCGGACTTCTCCTTTTGCCTTCACGGGTAATAAATTTGAAATCAGGATGGTGGGATCCCGGCAAAACTGTGCCGCTCCCATGACGATAATGAATACCATCGTCGGAAGCCAGTTGAACGATTTTTATGAAAAAGTCAACGTAAAACTCAATGACGATACCCCCAAGGAGGCAGCTATCCTTCAGGTGATCAAAGAATACATACTCGAGTCCAAAGCGATTTTGTTTGAAGGGGATGGCTACAGCGACGAATGGAGACAGGAGGCCGAGCGACGGGGACTTCCCAATCTACCCAAAACACCAGATGCGTTGAATGCTTATATTACGCCCAAGGCCAGGAAGCTGTTCAACGATGCGGGTGTATTGAGCACCCGGGAACTCGAAGCGCATTATGAAGTGATGGTTGAAAACTATATTCTACAACTTCAGATCGAATCCAGAACATTGGGCGAACTGGTGATCAACCACATCTTACCCGCTGCGATCAATTATCAGTCAGATGTATTGACCAATATCGAGAAACTTAAGAACCTCGGATATGAAAAATTTGAACCACAGTCTGGTCTGGTCACAGATATTTCTGAAAATGTATCCAATATTTATGACAAGGTTCATGAAATGACAAGAGCTCGCCGGGCAGCAAACGAACTCGAAGACGTGGAAGCCAAAGCCAAAGCTTACTGTTATGAAGTGATGCCTTTGATGGATGAAATCAGGGTGCATACCGACCGGCTGGAATACCTTGTGGCTGACAAAGACTGGCCCATGGTCAAATACCGAGAACTGATGTTTATGAAATAAACGGTAGATTTCAAGCCCTTAACTCATGAGTTAGTGGACCAGTTATCAGTCATGATATCTCTTTCGGGTACTCACAAAATTATTGAATCAGGAATGATCACGGACATCCGATGAGTAGGCATCATTTTCAGAATCAAAAAAGCACTGAATAAAGAATCTACAGTCAACATATAATCAAAAATCTTCACACATTTTTCTACCTTTGACAGAATTCAGGTTTTGGAGCCCTCCAAAGCCTGATTCTTTTTTCATTATAAAACACTGAAATAATTATGCGAAGAAAAATTGTAGCCGGAAACTGGAAAATGAATACCCCGGTCGAAGAAGGCCGGGATCTGGCGCGGGCCATTGCTGGGCGGGATGTTCCTCAGGGAGTGACCCTTATCCTGGCGCCCCCATTCACCCACCTGACTGCTATTAATGATTTGATCGCAGGGAAGGAAAACATTTTGCTCAGTGCTCAGGATTGTTATCTCAAAGAATCGGGAGCCTATACCGGGGCAGTATCGCCGGCCATGATCCGTAGTACGGGGGCTACTCACACCATCCTGGGCCACTCCGAAAGACGGAGTTATTTTCAGGAAGATAACGTGGTCATTTTCCAGAAGATGCGGGCTGCGCTCAATGCGGGATTGGAAGTCATCCTGTGTGTGGGCGAAAAACTGGACCAACGCGAAGTGGGGGATCACTTTAAAGTGGTACAAAGCCAATTGGAGGAGACCATCGGAAAATTCTCAACCCGGGAGGCGGAGAATGTAATCATCGCTTACGAACCTGTATGGGCTATCGGGACTGGAAAAACAGCCTCTGCAGATCAGGCCAATGAAATGCATGGTTTTATTCGCGAGGTGATCGCCCGGAATTTTGACAACCGGTTCGCAGATCAAATTCCCATCTTATACGGGGGGAGTGCCAAACCCGGCAATGCACAGGAATTGTTCTCCCAGCACAACGTGGATGGTGGTTTGATCGGCGGTGCATCGCTGTCGGCTGATGATTTTTTGGCTATCGCCGGATCTTTTCAGTAATCCCACTTCACCTCTTTTTTGGTGGAATTGATGTAAAATATTTGCATCTCAGGTAATTATATATTATAATTGTTGCTAAATTGCGCAAATAACCTCCCCAATGCCATGATCAGTGATGTGACCAAACGATTTATCCAGTGTCATGATTCCCTCAAGGAGTCGGGCCGGGTACGGTCCAGTCGTCAGTTTGCATTGGAAATTAATTATTTGCCACAGAATCTCAACAAGGTCCTGAAAGGGGAGCGGGATATTCCGATGGAAGCTCTCCGGTCTGCGATTGAAATCTACAGGATCAATCCATCTTATCTTTATCTGGGAGAAGGGAAAATGTTTCTCAAATCAGAGGACGAAGAGCATTTTAGATTACTGACCATAGTGACCGATAATCACAATGAAGAACGGATACTGCACGTGCCTGAACCAGCCATGGCTGGTTATGCAGGAGAAGTAGTGGACGTTGAATTTGTTCAGGAACTGCCATCCTATCAATTACCCGGATATGAATTTCAATACGGAACTTTCCGATCGTTCGATATCTCAGGGGATTCCATGTTGCCGTTTTTGCAACCTGGTGACAAGGTAGTCTGCAGATTTGTGGAACCCAGGGACTGGGTGACATCGATTCTCGACAACCACGTGTATGTCATCGTATCAAGGGGCAACGTCGTGATCAAAAGAGTGCACAACAACCTCAGCCGCCATCGTCATCTGATGTTGATTTCCGATAATATAGAATACAAACCATACCGTCTCAATATCAACGATATCAGGGAAGTATGGTATGTAAAAACTCGAATTTCCAATTTTGACCACTCTCTGAAAGATCATGATTCTGGTCTGCAGGATCAGATGGAAAATTTGCAATCTGCGTTTTTGGAACAAAAACAACTCCTGAAGATGTTACTAGAAAAAGAAAACAATCCGGAATATGAAAATAAAGGGAACGGTTAAATACATCACTCTTGAAACAGGTTTTTGGGGGATAGAAGGCAATCAAGGTCAAAAATACGTCCCGGTTAATATGCCCGAACAACTCAAACACGAAGGGCGGGAGGTGGAAGTGTCCGCTGAATTGGTCAACGACATCGCCGGATTACAAATGTGGGGACAATACATAAAAGTCACCTCCTTTGAAACCTGACAGAGATAAATTGAAATGGCTGGTATGGTTTGGAAGAACATCCCGTCCGGCTCACAAGACACATCTACATTGAATACAGGTTCGTTGTTCATCCTGTCCGACCCCGGGCTCGAAGGATCAGCGGCTGCATACCTTACCCGATTCAGGTTCTGGCTTTAGAAAAATGTTAAGTGCCTGCCCGTACCCTTATCCTTTGCCAAAGTAAACCCAAAGGTGGATCCCAGCCCCGGTGTAGAGCGCACATTGATGGGTTCGTTATGCGCTTCCAGAATATGTTTGACGATAGAGAGTCCCAATCCCGATCCTCCTTCGTTTCTGGACCGGCTTTTGTCGACCCGGTAAAAACGGTCAAAGAGATGCCGCAAATGTTTCGGTTCTATTCCGATGCCATTGTCCGATACTTCGACCAAAATATGGTGATCCATGTCGTAAAATCCCACCTTGGTTTTTCCTCCTTTTTGACCATATTTTATAGAATTACTGATCAGATTCATCAGCACGGTCCGGAGCGCTTCCCGGTCTGCAAAAACCATAAAATTGTTGGCAGCTCCGTCTTTATATTCTAGCGTAATCTCCTTCTCACTCGCCTGAAATTCCAGGTCTTCGAATACCTGATCCACCAGTGACCTTATGTCAAATGACTGTTTGTCCAGGATCATTTCTCCGGATTCGAGCCTTGTAATGACATCCAGGTCTTCCACGATCGTGATCAGACGTTCGATATTGTGGGCTGCTCGCTGGAGATATTTTTCGTTGATTTCCGGATCGTTGATTCCTCCGTCTATTAAGGTCTGAATATACCCCTGCACATTGAAAACGGGTGTCTTAAGTTCGTGGGATACATTTCCGATAAATTCTCTCCTGTAATTCTCCAGTGTACGGAGTTCATCGATCTCCTTTTGCTTGAGTTCGGTCCATTCCTTCACTTCATCCTCCACATCCATAAATATATCGGTGTCTATGTCGATATCTTCTTCGGTGGTCTTGTGGATCTTATCGGTCTTAAATTCCCGGATGTTTTTGTAAATCAACTTGATTTTCCGAAAGATAAACCACCGGACAACGAGCAAAATGATGCCGTAAGATATGATAAATGAGGCCAGAAACAGCACCAGAAAAACCATCCATTCTTCCTGTTCAAACTGGAAGAGCAACCTCAAAATCAGCAACAGAACCACCTGTACCAGCGAGACAGCCACTCCGGTAATCACAGCAATCTGACGAGGTGTGATATTTTTGAGCATCATGAATGGTCGAACTTATAGCCTACTCCTTTCACGGTTTTGATAAAATCCTCTCCTATTTTTTCTCTTAGTTTGCGAATATGGACGTCTATGGTGCGGTTGCCGACGATCACATCAGAACTCCACACATCCTGAAAAATTTTTTCACGGGAGAAAACATAACCGGGTTTGGACATCAACAGACTCAGGATCATAAATTCTTTCCGTGGAATTTCGATCTCCTCTCCATTCAGTGTTATCATAAATCGACCTTCGTCGAGTTCCAATCCTCCGATTTTCAATACTTTGGGTGCTTCCCTCTTTTGTTTTAATTGATGGGATCGCCGGAGCAAGGCATTGATCCGACTGACCAGAACACTGGGTTTGATGGGCTTGGTGATAAAATCATCCCCTCCTACATCCAGCGAATTGGTATGAACGAAATCTTCGTGACGCGCAGTCAGAAATGCTATTATCGTGCCGTGAAACCGGTCATCCTCTCTCAATTTTTTGCAAACTTCAATCCCATCCATTTCCGGCATCATAATATCCAAAAGTATGAGATCGGGTCGTTCCAAACGGGCCATTTTCAGAGCATCCTTCCCATTGGACGAAGTATACACAAGGTAATTCTGCTTCCTCAGATTGTAAGAAATAAATTCAAGTATATCCTCCTCATCATCAACAATTAAGATTTTGGGCTGGTATTCGGTCATGTTTCCAATTTTGTTGTAAAGGTATGGCGACTGATGTTAAGCCTGCGTTAATTCAAATCAGAAAGTCTCCATGCTTTTTTGCTCCATTTGTTCTGCTTTTTTGACCATCCGGCCATAGACCTTATCGTACAATACCGAATTCTTAGTCAAATCCCTGACGAGTTTTTGAAACTCTTCCCTGGAAAGACCGTATCTCGATTCGATCACTTCGTAATAGGCCACCTTCAACGTATCTGATTTGGACTCCTGCCTGTTGTATATGAGTCCCAGAGTGTGAGCATCCAGCATAATGTTGGCCAATTCCTCCTCTGTGTAGCGGTCCGCGAGCGTTCTCTGACACGAAAACATCAGCATCATTGTGATGGGGATCAGGAAATATTTAATCTTCCTCGGTATCATACATTTTTGGGTATTTGTATGTGATAAATCGGACGGTCTCCGGGCTGATGTCCTTCCAGTTTTCTCCCTCATACCGGAATTCTATGATCGAACAGGTGGGTAACTTGTTCTCCGGATGATACCGGTGAAGAAGTTCTTCAGCGGCAGGATTGTGGGTGAAGACAGCGATGACTTCATGAGAATTCCGGATTTTGCCCACTTCGTTCCAGATATCCTTTTCATATGGCAGGTACAACGACCTGGTATAGGTCACACTGGAAGGATCGATGCCAAAAGTTTCCATGAAATATTCGGCTGTCTGGCTGGTTCTTTTGGCGGAAGATACCAACAAGTGATCCAAATGCCCGGTAGCTTTCTTCAATTCTAATGACATTCGTCTGGCATCCTTCCGGCCCCGTTGATTGAGTGGCCGTTCAAAATCGCTCTGGTATTGAGGTCCGTGATCGGATTTGGCGTGTCGTATTATGAATAACCTTTTCATCGTTCATGTAATTATTCCTATCTTTACGGATTGAATCCGTTTAAACAATATTAAGACACTATTTCCGGATTTTTGTTCTATCGCGGCAAGATTTAGATAGTTTAACCAGGAAACATTAATTATGAAAAAAAGACTGGATGTCCAGTCATTACTCGAAGATAGCCAAAAAACGGACCTGGTTCGTTTTTTAAAGGCTTGTTTTGCCAGAAATACAAGTCTGGCTGACGATTTTTTGATTCACTTTGCTTCTACTTTCCAATTGGATGAATCCGAATTTCGGTTGATTACCGACCGGATCGCGCGCATGTTTCCTGCCAATGTATCCAATCTGACCCACCGGCAGGCGAATTTGATCCGGGATCATCTGAATGACCTGCTGGAACAAACCCGGGACTGCCAGTCCAGGGAAGATTATCGTCAGGCTTTTTTGATCGTATCCCACGTCGCCTTGTTACTGGATCAATACATCGATCAGATACCTGATAAGTTTCAGTTTTTAAAGATCCAAAACCGGTGTTTTCAATTGTTGGATAATATTTACAAAGAAAGTCCTGCCCCCTCACTCAAGGCAAAAATGCGTTTGTTTTTGCAAGAAATCATTACCCAAGGCAAAGCCATTCCGCTGGATGATAAGCTCAATCCCTACATTATCCTGCTAGACTGGGTCAGGGATTCGGGGCGTACGATGGGGCGTTCTCTTTTGAAAACACTGAAGCAGAAATCCAGTCAGTTCCCGGATTATCAGAAATTGTGGATCTCGCAGAAAGTGCAGATTCTGGTGGAGCTTGGGATGGACAAAGAGTTGCTGGAGTTGCTCAGTGAAGGGGGGAATGATACCGAGGTCTATGAAGCTCTGCACCGGTATATCGATGATCAGGATCTGCAAGAAGGTTTGCTCAGTAACCTACGACTGCAATATTTTAATCAGGATAAACGCGTGGTTCAATACCGGATCTACCAGATCGTCCGTGACCAGAGTGCAGAAATACCCTGGCTGATGGAAGTGGGAGTAAAGGAATATTTCCAGTCCGGTGATATTTCGATTCTGGAAGACTTACTGCTCAGAAAAAATATTGACGAATCGGATTTGTTGGCGTTTCTGGAGAATTATATCCACCAAAATCCAGAGACCGAATTGTTTCATCTATATTCTGCTTTCAAGTACATGCGCCAGTATGATCTGCTCAGGGATTATTTATTGAAAGAAAAAGACGTATTTGAAATATTACCGTTTCTCGAGATCGTATACCCCCAGAACAAGGAAGCCATTGAAAACAAGATGGCCGAGTTGATCGAATCCTATTTGAGAACTCATTTTGGCCGACCCGCCATCAATCAGATCAACGGGATATTGGATGAGATCAATCGTTTGGGTCATTATGACCTGATATCGTATCTTCTTCAAAGAATCCGCCAGCAGTTTGGGCACAGGAAACATTTTCAAAAATTGATGAAAGAACTCGTTCAATGAAAGTAGAAGTGTGGGCGGTGGGTAAACTTAAGCACAGAGAGTTGGAATCGAGTATCCATCAATATCTGAAACGGGTCCGGAAGTATCAATCGATAGGAACCGAGGAAATCTCGGTCAAAGCACGATCTACAGACGCTGCAGTCCTGCGTAAAGCCGAAGGGGACAGGATATTATCCAGACTCAACGACGGTGATTTCCTGATTCTCCTGGATGAAAAAGGAGAGCGGTTTACCTCTGAGGAGTTTGCCCGGTTTGTTCAAAAAACAATGATGAATCCTGTAAGCAGGATCGTATTTCTTATAGGAGGTGCTTTCGGTTTTGACAAATCGGTTTACGACCGGTCCCAAACCCGGATCAGCTTGTCCTCCATGACATTTCCACACGATTTGGCCAGGTTGATCACCGTTGAGCAATTGTACAGGGCCTTTTCCATTCTCAATAATTCACCATATCACCATTAGATAACCTATGACTATTACTGGAATATTATGTATACTCATATTTGGAATTTCACTTTGGGGTTTCAATTCACAGACGATATTTGAAAAAATGATGCACTACCCCTATCAGGAAGCCCGGGACAACTCCTATTATCGTTTCCTGACCTCCATTTTTCTTCATGGAAGCTGGTTACATCTGCTGGTTAACCTCTTTGTGTTTTATACTTTTGGGGCGGCCATCGAAAACCAGTTTGGTCATCTGTTTGGCCCCACCATGGGACGGGTCAACTTTCTGTTATTGTTCCTGCTGTCTGGTGTTCTGGCCGATTTGTTTACCTTTCGAAAGCACAGGGACGATCCGCATTTTCGGTCCGTAGGTGCCTCTGGGGCCATATCAGGCGTCATGTTCTCGTACGTGTTATTTTATCCCCTGCAAAACCTTTACCTGTACGGACTAATTCCCATACCGGGTATCATCGTCGGGGTTTTGTACCTGTGGTATTCCAATTATGCGGCCCGAAAAGAAGGCGGCAGGATCGATCATAGCGCGCATTTTTATGGAGCCGTGGCCGGTGTGATCTTTACCATCGTGGTCTATCCCAAAGTGATCATGTCATTTGTACAGCAATTACTTGGGGTTTTTGGCGGATAATAAAATAAGTATAGAGTTCTTATGGTGTAATCAAATTTCCGAGCCATTCCTGCCCCCCAAGCGCATATTTGAGGGTGAATACCATCATCAGGACTACGGTGAATACGAGGTAGGCCCGGATCGGGATGAACTGCCGGACAGGAATTTTTAGTTTGCTTCTTACCAGATAGATCGTGGTGCCCATTTCAAACAAATGCGCTGCCAGGCTCCCCAGTATCAAACCCATTAGGCCCCAAACCCAATAAAAGGTAAAGCTCAAAACCAGATTGATGAGTAATTCTCCTACAGATATCAGCAAAAGGGATTTGTAATACCGATGAGCGATCAGGATAGGCCGGGGGAAAAGGACGCGTACAATGATCAATAGCAGGTACATGTCAAATATAAAGGAGGCGGGAACGAAGGATTCATTGTACACCCAACCGAATAAATACTGACTCGTCAGCATTAGTCCGATGGCCATCGTCAAAAACAGAGGGATGTATCGGCGACTCGTATCGTGAATCCGTTCCCAGCCTTCTGGAGTCCTCGCTTCCTGAATAACGGCTATACTAAAGGTGGTGGTCAGAATCACAAAAAGCGGGAATTCTCGTCCGCCATACCGGAAAAGGGCAAATATTTCCCCGGTTCCATAGAAATATTGAACCCAGAACCCATCAGACCAAAGGCTCAAAAAACCAATGCCCTGGATTAACATCAGGATACTGAGCTGGGGCCAGTAACTTTTTTTTGGAGTGAATGCTATGGAAGTGCCGCTGGTGATATACAAATATATCCAGACGACCACGATGGGCAGTGAAAGGAGGACGAGCCAGGAATATACCCGGGGAAGGGTTACCCCATCCACCAGCAGCATGGAAAAAGAGCCTACATAGGCGAGGAAAAACCACACTGCCAGAAAATATATCCCTCTGTGCCAGTTCCGCTGGTGGAAGTAATACGCGATTAATATACACCCATGAAGGATAAAATGAAAAATCAGGAAGTAATAGAAGCCGATTGGAGGATTCTGTAATATTTCTGATCGCGATAGAACCTCTATGATGACCGCGATCAGGATCAGGATGACCGAACCGGGTAGTGCAAACAGGCGGGAATAGTCTCTGAAAAGATGTCCCTTTCGGATGTCGCCCAATAGGACCGAATCGGCCATATAGCTTTGTAAAAAACCGTGAATCCACCATCCGGTCACAATAGAACTCAGGAATAGAACGTATTCATAATCTGCGATTTGGTCCACGTCAAGTGGGATTTTTACCAGCAACACCGAGACCAGGAAAAATGACGCAAATCTCAGGACGTTGAACGTTTGAAGAGCAAAAACTGAACCCTGAATCAGGCTTCTTATCCGACCAATAATCGCTGAGTTATTGACCTTTTTCATAGTCAAATACACCGGAGTATCTGTTAATAAAGTGATATTTTTCAGACAATAATAGATGATTATTAATCATAATATATTATATTTGTAAAAATGCATCAGTTATGACAAAGATAAAACTATTCCTCGTTCCGTTGTTTTACCTGTGCCTGTCCGGGATTGTGGAAGCTCAACCATCAGGGTTGCAAATTTATATGGACGACCACAATCAACCAATCATTCACCACACGCTGGAACAAGGGCAGACTATCTACGGTGTTTCCAAATCCTATGATGCGGATCTGGATGCTCTTATCGATCGACTTCCGGGAAGTGAGGTTGATGACCTGAAGATCGGTCAGGATATCATCGTTCCTGTTCGCAAGGATAAAATCTGTTATCTGGAAATGGACTGCCCCGATGGGCTGAAGATTCCGGTTTACTACAAAGCACAGAGGCAGGATAATCTCTTCCGGATTGCCCGGATTTATTTCGATACCTCGGTGGAGCAGCTCAAACTGATCAATAACCTGAAGACGTCCCTGCTGTCGAATGATCAATACCTCACGATCGGTTGGTTGCCTTATACTGATGAATGGCAATCCTATCTCAGTGTGCAGCAGATGGAGGTCATAGCCCAGGTGACCCCTCAGGAGGCAGAGATCAGTGAAATCGTGGCGGAGGCTGAACCGGTCAGCGAACCGGTTTTGCTGACGATGAATGAAGAAAAACACGAAGAAGTAAATTCGATCCTGGAAGGTATTGGCAGCCGAAATCAACTCAACAATGAACGAATATATGCCGATGATGAGTTGGAGGCTCCGACGTTTAATCCTGAAAACCGCAAACTGGTGACCTCGGGCGCCACCGCTTACTGGAACAAAAACAAGAGTTCGAAAAAGGGTTTTTATCTCCTCCACAAGACGCTTCCGCTCAATACCTTGATTCAGATCACCAATCCGGTGACCCAACAGTCGGTACTGGCCAAGGTGGTAGGCAAAATACCTGAAAATATCTATTCTCCTGAAATAAGCGTCGTGGTGACCACGGAGGTAGCTCAGGCCCTGGGAGCCATCGATAAGAAATTTTATACTAAGATTACATACCCCGAGTTGTAGTTCAATGGAGTCCCTCAATTTTTCTTACCTTTGCGTCCTGAAAACATTAACCTCCAAAAATGGGTAAGAAAGTATACGATAATATCCTGCAAACAATAGGGGATACTCCACTGGTGCGCATCAACAAAATTCTGTCCGAATCCCCGGCCACGATTTATGCGAAAGTAGAATATTTCAATCCGGGTCATTCCATCAAAGACCGTATTGGACTGAGGATGGTGGAGGATGCAGAAAAAAGAGGGGACCTCAAACCGGGAGGAACTATTATCGAATGCACATCCGGTAACACCGGGATGGGGATCGCGCTGGCGGCTATCATAAAAGGCTACCATTGCATTTTCACGACCAACGATAAACAATCCAAAGAAAAACTTGATGTTCTCAGGGCGTTGGGTGCGGAAGTAGTGGTGTGTCCCACCGAAGTATCACCCGACGATCCCCGATCTTACTATTCGGTTGCGAGAAAGCTCAATAATGAAATCCCCAATAGTTACTGGTGTAATCAATACGACAATTTGAGCAACCGGGAGGCCCATTATGATTCCACTGGTCCGGAGGTTTGGGAGCAAACCGATGGAAAAGTGACCCATTTTGTAGTACCTACGGGTACAGGAGGAACCATATCGGGTTCTGCTAAATACCTCAAAGAACAAAATCCGGACATTCAGATCTGGGGGGTGGATTCCTATGGATCGGTATTCAAAAAATATAAGGAAACCGGGATTTTCGATGAAAAGGAAATATACCCTTATATTCTGGAAGGAATAGGAGAAGATCTGATCCCGGCCAATGTCGATTTTGATCTGATCGATCATTTTGAAAAAGTCACCGATAAGGACGCCGCCCTGATGACCAGACGCATGGCCCGGGAGGAAGGTCTGCTGGTAGGATATTCTTCAGGCTCAGCTTTGCAGGCGGTCGTGCAATTACAGGATCGTCTCAAAGAAGGTGACGTGGTGGTGATGATTTTGCATGATCATGGAAGCCGATACATCAATAAGGTGTACAACGATAATTGGATGATGGAAAGGGGTTTTCTGAGTCGCAGTAAAAACGTTCGTCACGTCCTGGAATCAAAAATTACACAGGATCTGATCACCGCTGCTCCGGATGACGCACTGCGCGATGTCCTCAACAAGATCACGGAAAATGGCATTTCACAATTGCCCATATTTCAGGACGATCACCCCATCGGTTCGATCAATGAAACCGATATTCTCAATTACGTGATCGGTTCGCCGGACTTGCTCGATAATTCCGTCCGGAGTATAATGCAGGACCCGTTCCCGATTGTGGCTTTTGATCAGCCGATAGGAGAGGTTTCCCGACTACTTTCCAGGTCCAACACGGCCGTTCTATCCCGGGATCGCAGCGGGAAATATCAGATTATTACCTCCTACGACCTGTTAAAAAATTTAAACTGCTAAAGAACGTTAGATAAATGCGTACGTGATATATGGACGATATCCAAATCAAACGTATGATACAAAGTCAAATGTGAATATGGGCGGATTTGTACAAAAAACAGCCGGAATCTTATTAATACTGGTGACCTTTTGGAATATGGCTATGTCCCAGGATTTTAGCTATACCCAGGTTTTTGCCCATAGCTCTACGCTCAGTCCGGCTTTGACGGGGCTTCACAACGGACAGTTCAAGGCCAGCATGTTGTTTCGCAGTCAATGGGTAAGAGCGGTAGATGAACCTTTTACCATGGGGGGCGGGTATATCGATCTTCGATCCAAAGTGCCCATAAAAACGGCCAGCAAGGATGCCTTTGGAATCGGCCTGGGATTTGTGGTGGAAAATCAGGGCCTGATCGAATACAAAAAGAACAGTTTCAATATCAACGCGGCTTATCATAAGGCATTGGATTATTCGGGTGAACACGTATTGTCGGCCGGTGCCCAATTGGGATTTTTGCAAAACTCGGTCGGGTACGAAAATGTGACCTTTATGGACCAGTTTGATGGTTCGGGATTCAACCTGAGTACATCGGAGGATTTACCGGCTAACATGGTGAATTCTCTCGATTTTGGGATGGGGGTGCACTATCAATATACCCGAGACGAAGATCTGTTATCTGCCGGACTGAGCATGTTTCACATCAATTCACCGGATATTTCGTTCAACAACAACGATGCCACCACGCTGGATGAAACCGAAAATTTGCTGTACAGGAAATACTTGGGACACGTGTTTTACCAGGCTGCTATCAACCGCGATCTATCCCTCACTCCGAGGATGGTAGTCAAAGTTCAGGGGCCCAATCAACTGGTCATGGTGGGCAGTACAGCGCGCATTCGATTGAGAGGAGTCAACGAAAATGCCGTGCATTTCGGATTGTTCCTGGAAGGTGGTAAGTCATTTGAATCGGCTTTTAAGCCGCATACCACCAGTCTTTTGGTAGGGTATGAATTCAATGCCTTCAATATAGGTTTGAGTTACGATATCGGACTGGTCAACCGCCACAACTTCCGGTCCAGCCCGGGTAACTTTGAATTGTCTTTATCCTATTTTGGATTTTTGACGGATAATTCCTCGGTCGGTTGTCCGATATTTTAATTCCCATGGCCGGATCATAATCCCCGGGAGCCTGTGCCTGCCACCTACAAGGGTAAAAATTCTACTATTTCCAGCCCATATCCTTCCAGAGCGACGCGCTTGCGTGGATGACTGGTAATTAGTTTGATTTTGCGGACGTCCATTTCGAGGAGGATTTGCGCACCGATTCCATAATCCCGCTGACTGTGAAATTCGGTCGGCATTTCGTCGCCTGATTTGTACTCCTGAATAATGGTGACTGGATCTTTGGTTTTTTCCTGGTGATGCATGATCAATAACAATCCAAAGTCCGAGTTCTGAATATGTTGGAGTGTCTTTTCGATCTCGAGGGTTTCTTTCTGGAAGACATGGTCAAATATAGCATCGTTCCAGGCGGAGTACGAATGTACGCGGACCGGAACTTCATCCTCCTGGTCCCACTCACCTTTCCGGATGACGAGGTGTTCGTCTCCGGTGGTAATCTGTTCAAAAACGATAAAATCAAGCAAGCCGTAAGGAGTGTCCAAGCGGTCCTCGGATTTCTTTTTGACCAGGTTTTCCTTTTTCAATCTGTAAGCCACCAGATCTTTGATGGAAATCAACTTGAGATCGTGTTCCTCTGCGATCTTTACGAGGGATGGAAGCCGGGCCATGGTGCCGTCCTTGTTCAGGATTTCGATCAAAACCCCAGCAGGTGAAAATCCGGCAAGCCGGGCCAGATCAATGGCAGCTTCCGTATGCCCCGTACGACGTAAGACCCCGCCATTTTTGGCAATAAGGGGAAAAATGTGACCGGGTTTGGCAAATTCGTCAGCGTGAGCCTGGGGGTCGACCATCCGTCGGATACCGGTCGCCCTGTCGTAAGCAGAAATTCCGGTGGAACAGCCGTGACCTATCAGATCAATGGATACCGTAAAAGCTGTTTCGTGAACCGAGGTATTGGTCCCCACCATAGGATACAGATCCAGTTCCCGGGCGCGTTGTTCGGTTATGGGCGCACAAATCAGACCCCGGCCATGGGTGGCCATAAAGTTGATGATTTCCGGTGTGACTTTTTCAGCCGCGCAGATAAAATCGCCTTCATTCTCCCGATCTTCATCATCCACAACGATGACCACCTTCCCATTTCGGATATCTTCCAATGCATCCTCAATGGTATCGAGTGAAATCCCATCTATAGTTTTCTCTTGTATCATCTAATACTTGTTTTAATATATCACACTGACTATCCCAGGTCAAATCATTTTTCAAAACAGCAATGGTGGAGGATTGTTCTCGCTCAGTCCCATCCTTCGAGGTAGAGGATTGGTATTGTTTCAAGAATTCTTCCGGACTATTTGCAATTTGTACATGATCCCGGAGCATTGGCATCCCGTTGATCACATGAGATGTACAGATTACCCGTCTGTTGCTGGCCAATGCTTCCAGTACCTTATTTTGCATCCCACTACCCAGAAACAATGGAACCACCACGGTCTGCACAGAATAATAAGCGTCTCTTATGTCGTCGTACCAATCATGAAAAGACACATCGGGATGGTCATTCGCCAAAGTTCTTAAATTTTTTGCTCCTTTCCCACCAATCAGGACTTTAACTTTGTGCCCCTGCAATTGGAAGTATGGTAAAATCTCCTGGATCAGGTACCGGACCCCTTCGCGATTGGGTTTATAATCCAGATTTCCGAAAAATCCGATGTCATAACTTTGTTTTTTGTGAGCTTCGGGATACGATTGGAAATAATCGACATCTATTCCATTGCGGACAATAGTGACTTTGACGGCCGGTTCCGGATTCAGATTTTGGGCATCCCGTTCCGAAATCACGGTAATATGGTCAAATTGACTGAGCAGTTTGCGTTCATACCTTTGAATCAGATCGTATTCTCTCTTCCAGAAAAGCCGGTCATAGAACCGCCGGGAATGGTCGGCATGCAGAGTAGCGATGGAGGCGAAATTGTCCATCACATCCAGGACTTTGGGGGCTCTGATACCAGCCAGATAAGGGGTCATACGATAGAGCTGGCAATATATAATATCGGCGTTGATCTTGAAAAAATCGGCTAAAAACCGACGGTGGATTTCGGGAGAATAGAAATACCGGACCTGTGCCGGCCACCAGTCTTTAAAATACCCGATGACTCTCAGGTTTCGGTTGATTTTGCGATCCTGGTATACAAAAATTCCGGTGCAGTATCGATCTACCTCGCTCCGGTCCCCGTCACTCAGTACTTCATCCGTGAGGGCAAACAAATAAACCTCGTAATCACGGGATAATTGCTTCAACTGGTGATACAGTCGAAGTTTGTCCCCCTTTTCTACCGGAAAGGGGAAGCGCGATGCTAATATGGCCAGACGGGGCTTTTGATATTCCACGTGGCAAAAGTATTACAATTATACCATCGCCCTATGGCTTCTCAATTTTTTGCGGTGATTTTCTCAGAATTTCATGAAGATAATCGTAGAAACCCGAGGAAACTTGTTTGATGCTGTAATTGTCTTCGATGAATGACCGGGCATTTCGACCCAAAATCCTGAGATTGAAATCTTTGTGAGCGATCCTGTCAAATGCTCCGACGAATTCAGATTTATTATTCACCTTTATAAATTCCTTATCCGGAGCGGCCGGGATGCCTTCGATTCCGATGCGGGTACTCAGTACGATTTTGCCCATTGCCATAGCTTCCAGTATTTTTACGCGCATGCCACTTCCTGAAAACAAAGGCACCACGAAATAATCATAACGCTGAATAAAATCGATCGCGTCGGTCACTTCGCCGTGGATGATGATATCCGGAGAAGCTTGTTTCCGGATCTTTTCCGGCATATTCCGGCCTGCAATGTGCAGTCGGAATACGTTGGGATATTTTTTCTGTACCGCAGGCCAGACCTGGTTTATGAACCATTGTAATCCTTCTACGTTGGGACGCCAGTCCAGCGAACCGATGAATCCCACTTCAATTTTTTCCAGCGGAGAAGATCGTTCTACAGGATATCTTTCCAGATCGATTCCCAGGGGAAGCGTGAAGATGTCCCCCTCGTAACCCAGGTTGAGATATTTCTTCTGGTCGACGAGGCTGATTGGTAATAGAAAATCGACCTTGTGAATGTGCTCGCACTCGTAATCTCTTAATTTTCGGGCCAGTTTATTCAGGTACCATTTCAGTAAGGGATTTCGGTTGTTGTCCGCCAGCCTGTCCCAAATCTCAAACTCCAGATTGTGAGAGCGGAAAATAATTTTTGCCCTGGAATGCTTTTGGATCGTATCAATATACGGTACCATGTACAAGCTTTCCAGTATCACAAAATCATAGTATTCACCCGCCAATACCTCTTTCAACGTTTGTTCAAATTCTGGCAGGATGAATCTTTTCAGATGATATGAACTACCTTCGAGTAAACTCCTCAAGGCCTGGATCATACTGATTCCGGTATTGACGGGAACCCACTTCACCATTCTGTAATGAGAAATGGATCCGATAACTTCCGAATCCACAGCTGTAAAATGTTTTTTGGTATTCATGGCTAGCAGGTCCATGGTTACACCGAGATCTGCCAGACCTTTACTGATCGCATTCACTGCAACGGATTCACCGTCCTTCAGGGGCCACGGAAACTTTTTACAGAGTTGCAATATTTTCATAGGATTCAAAGATATAATTTAAAAGGAAACGGAATTATTCGTATTATTATTCCAATATTTGAAAATTTATATGTGTTAATGTTACAAGTTAAAAATATCCATAAAAGTTTTGATGGTCTGGAGGTGCTCAAGGGGGTGGATCTGGACGTCGCATTGGGGGAAATGCTCGCTATCCAGGGGAAATCAGGGGCTGGGAAAAGTACGCTTTTACAGATCATAGGCACTCTTGATCGTCCTGACAGTGGAACCGTGCTGTATGAAAACAGGGATATCTGGAAAGAGTCGGATAGAGAACTGGCCAGGTTTCGAAACCAGAATCTGGGCTTCGTTTTTCAGTTCCATCACCTTCTGGATGAATTCACTGCGGTTGAAAATGTGACCATTCCGGCCCTGATCGATGGGAGGCTGAGTAAAAATAAAATCCGGGAAAAAAGCGCTGAACTGTTGGCTTTTATGGGATTGCAGGATCGTCTGGATCATTTTCCGAAAGAGCTTTCCGGGGGTGAACAACAACGCGTGGCCATCGCCAGGGCTCTCATCAATGATCCCACTTATTTGCTGGCCGACGAACCTACCGGGAATCTGGATTCCGAAAACAGTCAACAACTTTTGAAATTGTTCCGGGATTTGCAGAAAGAACTGAACCAGACGATACTGGTCGTCACCCACGATCAGGCTTTTGCGCGTGCCTGCGACAGGGTAGCATTTATGGAAGACGGTCGGATCACTCATATCGAAAATCGACCTGATAAAAACGAATCGGTAGCGGGCATTGAGGTGTAACATCATCTATGGCTCCCATCAATTTTCCAATTTCAGCGCACCGATAGGTACAAAATTGAATGATTGCACCGGCACCTCCACATTTCGCCATTGGTGACGGAAGGATCCATCGGGGTCCTCCTGGTCTGCAATCAGATCAAAATTCAATCCCTGTCTCCCTTTCAGATCCGGACTCAGTCCGGCAATGCGCTGCCAGTTTACGTAATTGGAACACGGGTCATAATCCAACAGAACGCTTTCAAAATACCCCGCACCCAGCAACCAGTGCACTTCCATTTTGTCAACCAGGAAATAAGCCACCGCCTTGCGCTGTTTATGGGTCAGGTATCCCGTCACGGACAGGCATTTCATGCAGGCATCCACGTAATCATGTCCGGTGCGTCCTGCGATCGAGTCCTTTAACAGGGACCAATCCCAGTGTCCGCCTGTTTCTGCCATTTGCCTGAATCCACCCTCCGCAAACAAAGATACGGGTTCTTTTTTTCCGGTCAATCGGTAAAAATCCCGGAGAATGAGATTTCGTTTCAACGTCCGGAGCACGGTGGAATCCAGTCTGTCTGCTCTATCCAGTTTGTGATACACATCCTTGGGTGATAAATTGCCAATCGATAGCCATGGTGAAACTCCCAGATGAGAATCCCCGGTCTCTTCCATTCTTTTGATGCTTAGGTCGAGTTGGTCGAGACCTGCGTTTTCCCCTCCCTGGAACCATGGATTGATATAATCATCGGAATATCCAAAATCCGACATCTTCGGGATTTCCCCTCTATCGATATCGATCCGCGGAAACTGGAAATCCTGATTCGCAACCGGGATCGGTTGGCGTATAGGGATAAAATGCTCCGTCTCCTTAAGAAAAGAGGCAAAATTCTCGGGTGTGCGAGGCACCGGAAACGGTAGGTCTGACGTATAAAACAACATTTTACCTCTGTAGTAATGGATTTCCTGACCCAGCGTCCACAATTTCCTTTCCAATTTGTTTTGTACTGCTGTTTCGTGTGGCATCCTTTCGCGATTGCAATACACCCCGTTAAGCTGATATTCCTTGGTGAGATCGTACAATATTTTCTCGGGCTTCCCTGTCCGGATAATCAAATCAGAACCCTTCTCTTTCAGCCTGGATCTCAGGTCGTGCAACGAATCCAGTAAAAATCGAATCCGGGTGTGCGACATTCCTGGCAGACCGCTGTGGGCCTCCCCGCAAAGTTGTCTTGGGTCGAGTATGTACACCGGAAGAAAAGATTCCGTCGCGACCCTGATTTTCTCCAAAGCCTCATTATCGTGCAATCGCATGTCATGCCTAAACCACAAAATTCCTATCTCCTTCTTCATGATTTATTTATAATAGATCTAAATTACAAACAATTATCAATAAAACCATCACAAGACCTTTATATTTACAACCAAATCCAGGGAAAGATGACAAAAAGTGCTTTATTATTCTCAGTGATCATGTTTTGGGCTGTTTTGGGCTGCAAAAATGAACCAAAATCTGCTGTCGATGTGGCATATGACAATTTTTATGACAGTGTTATGATAATTCATGACCGGACCATGCCTTTGATGGGCCAACTCGAGAGCCTCAGATCTCGTCTGCAGGACGAAAGACGTGTGGTGATCAACTCCGACACGAACAGATTCCGGAAAGTAAACCGGTTGCTTTCAGAGCTCAATAAAGCCGAAGATGCGATGTTTACCTGGATGAATGGATTTAATCCGGACACCATTGCCAACATGGAAGAAAAACTAAACTATATCAAATCCGAATTGTCAGATGTCAAGCACATGGAAGGATTGATGCTGGGTGGAATCGGCATGGCTGAACAATACCTGGATGAATTCGCTCCTGAACAAAGTCAATAACCCCGTATAGGATCGGAGGTCATCTGAGAATGAACACGGGCTCGGCACCCAGGAAATAATCAAATAAATATGAAGCTTCTTAACCATCGCGTTCGAAATTTGATATCAGTGGTGATATTTGTTTTGGTGTTGTCCTGTCAATCGGGACACGATACCAAATTGCCCGTTTTGGGTATTCCGGATATTCAGGAAAACGGAGACACCATATTCCACACCATTCCCGAGTTTAGTTTTGTCGATCAGGACAGCAATGAAGTGACCCGGGAAACATTTCAGGGTAAAATATACGTCTCCGATTTCTTTTTTACATCCTGTCCATCCATTTGTCCCGTGATGACCAGGGAAATGAAAAGGATCTATGATCATTTTGAGACCGAGGACCGGCTCATGTTTATCAGTCATTCCATCGATACACGTCACGATAGTGTGCCTGTGCTGAAAGAGTACGCCAACCGGCTGAACATAGACCATTCCAAATGGCGGTTTATCACAGGAGATAAATCAGAGATATACGCCATCGCCAATGATTATTTCAACGTGGCGTATGAAGACGAGGATGCACCGGGAGGGTACGATCATTCCGGTAAACTGATCCTGGTTGACACGGATGGGCATATCCGGTCATTCTGCGATGGGACGGATCCGGAATCGGTTGACAAATTTATCAAGGATATCGAAAAATTGTTGAGAGAGGTGGATGATAAAACGATGAGTTGATGATGCATATTCCATGTTCTTACCCGGTGATCCAAATCAGAATTTAATGATCAGATCCTCTTTCAGGTGGCCGGTCTTTGGTTTGGGAATCCTGATGGTATTTTCGGGGCTGTACATCTCCTGCAGCCATCCATTTTCGCAAGGGAAATCCCTGTATGAAGCGAACTGCAGCAGGTGCCATGGGATGGATGGAAATGGTTTTGAAGATTTGTATCCCGGGATTCTGGAATCTCCTTATATCACCAGTCCCGATCTGGGAATGGCTTGTGTAATAGTCTATGGCAGTAGTTTTCTCGATACAACACGGGAACCTTCCCCGCATCAGACTATGCCTTCCAATGACCAACTCAGCCCCGTGGAAGTACTCAACATCATCAATTACATTTCCTGGGAATACGGGCGTGGAAATCAGGAAACGATAGACATGGTCATGGATCAGCTCGACGGGTGCGAGCCCTAACCAATAATTTCAAATATTAATTGTGCGCGATTAATCGGGAATTTGGTACAAGTTGTTTATTTTAGCCTTTTTAAGAATAGTCGCAATCATTATATGAGAATCATTTATATCTTCTTAATTCTGCTTCTGTCCATTACGATGATGTGGGGTCAGGATATTACCTGGTCTTCGAATCGGCCTCAGAATACCCTGATCGAAAATTGTGGTCCGGGAGAGTTTATTCTGACCAATGAGGGAGATGAATCCGTGGAACTCACGATCGAACTGAGCGGAAATTTTGATGAGGAAGATATTTCCACCGATGGATTGTCCAATGTCTCTATCCAGGCCGGAAACTCCTATACTTTTATGATCGAAGCCCTGGCGGACGGCAACACGGAAACGGATGAAACCGTGGTGATTACCGTCAGATCAGGAGAAGAGGTGGTGAAAGAAGTCACGCTGGTGCTGGCAGACGAAATGGTTCTGGAAAGCCCGTTCGATTCTGACTTTACAGCTTGTCCGGGGGATTTACTCCTGACAGCAACGAGCAATGCCAATATCACCTGGATGCCGGGAAACGTGGTAAGCGATTCTTTTCTGTTTCCGTTTCGGGAAGAAACCGATATGGTCATCACGGCGAGTCAGGGAAGCTGCATGGAAATGATCGACTTCACGATATCACCTGAAGTCAATGTTCAGATAGATTATCCGGAGGACACCTTGTTTTTGTGCCTGGGAGATGAACCGACCGTGGTTTCTGCCACGCTGACCAATACCAATTCAGTCAACTGGACCTCGAGAGGGTTTTTGTTTGGTCAGGGTCCCAACAATACGGTTGAAATAGATCCGGAGACATCCGGGTGGTTGTACGCTACGGTTACTCTCGATGGATGTACCGTGACGGATACATTATACGTCCGGATAGACAGTTTGCCGCTTATCACCTTTGATACCATCCCCAACAAAGATCCATATTGTCCTGGCGAGATAGTGACGATATACGGGATGCAGCTCCAGCAGGATCTGTATCCGGATGCTACCTATGAGTGGGCCAATGAGTCCGGTATCATTTCAGATCTCAAAAAAGCCAATTTAACACTGACCACCACCGATACCATCACATTTGTGAGAACTACGACCAACAATGCCTGCGTCAGTACGGATAGCGTGACGTTGAATGTAGAGAATCCACCCATAGAGCTCAATTTTACCGATACGTTGATATGTCCCAACCAGACGGTCGAAATCGAATTGCTCAATCCGGAGTTATTTGAATCGTATGAATGGGGACCAGAGGAGAAGGTAAGTTGTACAGAATGTGTCAAAACCAGGGTCACTACGGCAGAATCTACGACTATTATGTTGATGCTGGAGACCGAAAATTGTCCGATAAGTGCGAGTGTCAATATCAATGTAGAGTCCCCACGACCTATCGATATTCAGGGCGAAAGCCCGGTTTGTCCCAACGAAGAAGTGCAGTTGACCGCCCTGGACGTGGAGGGATACGAATCCTTCTCATGGGAGGGATCGCTGGATTTCTCCTGTACCGATTGCCCCAATCCGGTTATCAAATCCGACGCGGTCCATGCCGCTTCATTGATCGCTGTTGACGAAGATGGTTGTCTGGGAGCTGGGAATTTCGTTTACGACGTGCATCAGGTGCCTGAGATTTCGATTGGAATAGAACCCAACGTGGTCGCCCAGGGTGAAACCATAACCGCTTCTCTGCTCACCAATCAGACGGAAGAATTTACAAACATCGTGTGGGAGGTCAATGGATCTATGACCGATCAAACCGAATTGATGGCTAGTCTTTCGATGGATTCAGAAGAAAATACGATTACGGTGACTGCCCTGGATGCCGATGGATGTCCCGTGACCGCTACGATTACCGTCAATGCTTCACCACCCTCCTATACTATCCCCAACGCTTTTACACCCAATGCCCAGACCAATTCCATTTTCAGGGTTGTCACCAAGGGAAATATTACGGTGGACCGAATGCGGATTTTTTCGAGATGGAGTCAATTGATTTTTACCGATGAATCAGGTGAGGGCTGGGATGGAACGCAGAACGGGAAGCGTATGCCTTCGGACACTTATGTCTATATCGTGGAATTGACACTTCCCGATGGCCAGAAAATTGAAGAAACCAGTGAGGTGACTTTGATCAATTAAATCCCGGTAATCATAATTTAACTTTTCAGGGAGGACTCATCCGATAATCTGGTCTGATTGTTGCATTCTGTTAAGAAGCGAACCAATTGGCTGTATTGGAGATATACATTGTATTTCGGGAATATATTTGTGAGTAATTTAACAAATTATTTTACGAAATTTCGGTAACGAAAATGGCCTGGGATCGTTTAACTTATGAACGTATCAACTAACTCTAAATTCTGTAATCCCGATGCAAAAATCCGAACAACTAACCGTCCTGAATGCCAAGGAAAAAGAGGTTTTGGTTCAGTTACCACAAACTATCTCCCGGACATTTAAAAAGCACCTTGAAATGTTGACAGAACCCTTTTCTGTCCCCAATGGTTTGAATGCCAAAATCAAAAGAGTTTTCAGTAAGCCTGAATGAATTGAAGTTATCAACTTTCAGCTTTCAGCTATTACCAAATTGGGATTACTCCGAAAATTGAGATCGTTTACATTGATCGTGTTCGAAAATTAAACCCTCTAAACCTCCTCAACCATCTCAACCTTCTCAAGCTATCAGCCGTCAGCTATCAGCTTTCAACTTTCAGCTTTCAGCTTTCAGCTATTACCAAATTGGGATTACTCCGAAAATTGAGATCGTTT
>CALEIL010000286.1 GCA_937876435.1 uncultured Bacteroidota bacterium | reverse complement strand
TTCAAAACCCACATAAAATCGACCTTTATCGTCCAATTCAAATGTGAAAAAAGAAAATTGGCCCAGACCATTATAATTTCTATATTTCGGACTTCTTCTACCAAACATTTCTTCCCAGGTACCAGACCAAAAATCCACCTGAACGATTATGGGACATTCTTCGTAATATAGGGGTAAGAACGGATGGCAATAGGGGTGGTCTGTGCTAACAGAAATAAATAACTTTTCATTAAAATTCTCTATGTCCATATTAAAATAGTCCAATGAATACAATCCCGGATCATCTGTCGGTGGCGTGTTGTTCACAGGGATATGATCTCTTGGGTGACTTTTGATAGTTCTATGAATTATTGATCTCCAATCAGGATCGAATGCATGAAAATCCCGGGAAGGTCCTATGAGAATATTGTATTTTTCAGAATTATCAAATCCTTCCACCCGGCCGATCATGGTCTCATTGGGGCCCTTTCCCAGTCCTACCATTGTTTCGATAAAAGATCCGTCTATATTAAATTTATTCACCGTGCAGAATCGTTCATCTACGTAATAAATACCGGAATCATTCACATAAAAATCCCCTATAAATGAGGTATTTAAGCTATCCAATGCGACCTTCTCCAGGCTGATTTCATCCAGGCTGATTTCACTTTCACCTTGGTAAGGCATATCAAAATAATCCACATCATGACTTTCATTCTCACATGACAATAACATTGCGACAATAAACAAACAAATTGAATACCTCATATATGGTAGTTTGGAGAAAAATCCTGCCATAAAAAATAAAGAATACTTTCTATGTCAGGTAGAAATAAAATTTTTCAATCACACTTAGTGTCCCCTCTCCAGCATGTGGCTTCTCCTTCAGTACCACAACTGATTCCCCAACCATCTGCAGTACAATCTCTCCCAAACCATTCACAATCACACTCAACGGTGGTTGCCATCATACTACCTTGAGCCAAAGCGACCTCGCTCATCCCATAAAATGGGTTGGACAACGAAGTAACTACCGTGAAGATTAACATCGTAAGAAAACCGGCTATTCCTATACTATACAAAATATTTCTCATTGTTTTTAATTTTAAAAATTTGAAAATAAGTTTATTCGGGGTTTGATTGGGGATCAATGGTTAAGGTGGGTGCCGGGACATAACTTCTGGATGTCCGGTCTCACCTAATATGCCCTCCTTTATTAAAGTTATACTCCAGCTTATAGATTTTTGCGTACACAGTCTTGCTACCCGAACATATTGTTTGCGTTTTGGCAAGTTCCGTGATACTTCGGTAATACACCCCATGACAAGTGGTTTATAGATAAACCCTGCCATAAATAGTTGTAATAACTTAACATATGGCAGGTGATCTGTAAAAATATTAATTGCAGTTTGAATTATATCTCCCACAATTTTCTTCTCCTGCAGGAGCACAAGTAGCACCCCAGCCATCAATAGCACAATCGCCCCCAAACAATTGACAGTCGCATTCAACGGTGGTGGACATCATACTACCTTGAGCTAATGCCTCTTCACTCATCCCGTAATATGGGTTGGACAACGAAGTTGCTACCGTGAAAACCATCATTGCCAGAAATCCGGTTATACCTATACTATATAAGAAGTTTCTCATAGTTATTTTTTTTAAGTTTGAAAATTAAGCGTCATCGGGGTTACTTGAACTCGGATATTTAAGGTGGGTGCCGGGATTCCGCTTCCTGATGATATGCTTTTTCAAAATTACTATCCATAAGGAAGTTAATGTTCCGGCATGCTGTATTTTGGTTGCAGTTATTTTTAATTGAAGTTTTATTATAACCTGGCAAATAATTCTCCTCAGTATGGACTATGTAATCCGTCACTTCCATTCGATAAGGCCGAACATTTATTTCTGATATAGCAGACAGGAAATGTTCGACATTCTCCTCTTCATTATAACACGGAGCTATAATCGAAATCAGGCCGGGTTTATAAGAGTGAAATTCTCCGTATTCTCTGAATGAAGATTCCCGTTTCTCATTCTTTTCCTTATGGCGATATGTATTTCCCGCAATCATTCCGTACTGTTTATTTCCTGAATTTCCGGTGCGAGGTACTCCTGTACTTCCTGTTTGATCGTGATGGAATTGGACCATTTTCGTGTCAGGGTATTCGAATATATTACAAAACAGGATAATACCAGCATAATACTCCCCACAATTCCAAATCGTAGCCAGGTTCTGTCCTGGGCCCATTGAACCAACCGGTACACTACCCATATTATCCAGACTGAGAGACCTACTACGCTCAGATACATATACCGGTCTGCAGTGATCATATACCGGGGCATGGGTATGATGTGGAGCACCAGTAATATATAGATCAGGAAAAATGTTAGGCCGAAAAATGGAATGTATTGCTTTCTTCTATATAGATCTGACATATACAAGAGGAACAAGAAGGCCAGTACTGCATAGCTAATGTAAAACCAGGACAAACTCTCACCCGTCACGATCGGGTAGCCATAGAAATACAACAAATTGACCGGCACCAAAAACCGGATGATGTAGATAATCAGACTGTAGCTTCCAAAGATCAGACGCTGGTGCCAGGGATACGCCGTACTCACTTCCAGGACACCCAGATTGTTCTGCACAGACCAGTACCAGAAGAACAGTGCCAGTACAAAAAATGGGATCTTTTCCCATAAGACACGCTTAGAAAATTCTCGGTATCCAAATGTATGGAACAGCCAATCCAATAGTATAATGTTGAGCGGAAGGATGATGGCCTGTTCCTTGCACATAAAACTCAGGATGTAAGCCAGTATGGTCAGAATCAGGAATACAACCTTTCGCGATTTGATATAAATCACATAAGTGATCAATCCGCTCAGAGTAAAAGTAGCGTAAAGTAAAATCTTGGAAGCACTGATCCAGGCTACCGATTCCACTTGAAGCGGATGGATGGCAAAAATAAGGGCTACCAGGCCGGCCATCCAATGTAAACGGAAATGGTGTTCCGGTTCTACTATTTGTCTGCCAATCTGCCTAATTAGGATGAAAACCAGAATTGAATTGATCAGATGCATGATCAGCGAACCGGCATGGAAAGCAGCCGGATCAAAGCCAAACAAACTGTGAATTCCCAGGTAATACAGTTGATTCAGTGGATAGTATTGCCCCCGGTC
>CALEIL010000285.1 GCA_937876435.1 uncultured Bacteroidota bacterium | reverse complement strand
TCGGATCGACCGATATTCAATAATGAATGGCAAATGTCGTGTATAGAACTGAGATACGCCCCGAAAACAGAGCGAGAATGAGAAAGGATGGTGCGCAGAGCGCCTCATCCAGTTGGATCATGGTCCGCTGAGCGCCCCATGAGTTTGTCGGCTTCGCCGGTTTGTGCGCTTCGCGCGTTTGGTTGAAATCCCGGCCTCAGAGGTAATCCAGGGACCCGTCCAGTTAAGCAGAGCGAGAATGAAAGAAGATCAGCGCAAATCTGCGAAATCAGTGGGAGAAATACTCCTTGAAATAGTTCTGTGTACATCTGTACTTTCCCCTGGAGCCGCTATTGCGCTCCGACTTGCATATGCCCCATGGGTTTTTTACTTTCGAAACGCGGATAAGGATAGGAATCCGGGAGGACGACCGTCCCGGTAGTCAGCTTCAGCGGAATACCGGACACGCCGGGATAGGTTAGTTCTACAAAGTAGGCCGTCCACCCCTGATCCGGCGTATCAATGCTGAGGATATATTTTCCCCGGTCGTTCAACGGGATCTCTTGCGCTTTAAAGGCTTCTCCGATCTGCTTTAGTTGAAAATTGCGCGCATCGGGATTGTGGGCGCTCCACAACTTCACGGACGTAGGCTGCGGACCTTTCCTGGTCTGGATGGTGGTGACCCCATCCCGGACCGTCCAGTCAAATTCCGGTCGTTCCTGATCGGCCAGGATCATCTGATAAAAGGAAACCAGAGACTCCAGGGCGTCTGAATGATCCATTCCGTGATCGGTATTGGGGACATATCTCAGATGGCTTTCGCCTTTCAGGTCATCCCAGTAAAATTGCCACGAATCGGGCAGAAAAAATTGATCCCCGGTGGCGTTGAGGAGGAGTTTGGGAAGGGTCAATTGATCGAGGTAGTTGTATGGGTCGGAAAGTCTGGCCAGGTCATCGTATTCTGCGGAACCCTGCCATTCCATGATTCCTTCCTGATCGTAGTCGTGGATGGCGTCGGCCCAACGGCCATAGGCCTGCCAGTGATGGTTGAACGACGGAACCAGATTGAGCAGATCGATCACGATGGGGGCTATAGCGACCACCCTTTTGTCGGTGGCCCCTGTGGTCCATGTTGTCCAGCCCCGTTTGGAACCGCCGGCAACTACATATTTTGTAACCGGATTGACAGCATTGACCTGAATAGTCAAATCGGTGATGGCATCCATGGCCCGCACCGCCGCTTTGGTCATAGGAAGCCGGGCGAGCCATTCGGCGTTTTCATCCCCGCCGCCTGCTTCCAGGAACTGTCGCCATCCGTAAGCGATCAACTCGTCTTCTACCCGGGGGCCGAAGTCATCGTCTTTAAAAACCGTTGGCTGGTTGGGTACGTTGTGTAATTTAGCGACCACGCTGTGACTATGCTGAGCGATCTGTAGAATTTCACCGTCGGCATCGGTGGGCATTTTGGAATTTCGGCTGCCACCGCTTATAAAGAGCAAGCCGGTATCCGGTGTTTCTCCATCTGGTACCACCACAGAAACCCAATGCCACCACACGGGATCCGTCACCTCGCTGGTAGTCAGCCATTCCTGGGAAATCATTTTGAGCACGTAGAATTTGTACCCTTCTTTCTGAACCTGATGAACCACCTCGTATTCGAAAACATCGTCGGGGCTATAGACATAATCCGACAAAGGATTTTTGGCCCGCCGGTGATCCTGCTGGGGTAATGGCGTGGTGGTAGGAGAAGCCGTTTCTTTTGTCCCCGTCCTGTGGCAGGAGAAGGTTCCTAAAAAAGCGATCAAAAACAAACCGGAAAGAAGAAGGCTGAACGTGTTTTTGGGAAATGTGAATGTCATAATTTGTGTCTTTTCAGAAGTAATCTAGAAAAATTATTGATTTTTTGAGCAAGAGTCAAATATACTAAATTTGATACCCGGAAAGGCTTATTTTCTTTAATATTCACACACGATAAAGATGAGTGATGGATTAAGGTGAAATCCGGAGAAATGGCAGACATTATTTCTCAACCTCAAATCTGGACCATTCCTGGCCATTTATTTTATTGTCGATCCTGGGGTCGTACAATGAATTATCGGTTCCAAAATATTCTCCATCCTTATTGACCCAATAAAACTTACTTCCATCATCGACCTTGTATCGTTCTCCTGTTGATTGATTGTTGATGATGACGTGTTCGCCGATCATATTGACCGTCCTGGCTTGTCCGGCATCCACCAGACTACTCCTGTTGAGATATCCGGAATGGTTGATGTCCAGAATTTCACTATACGTATTACCTATCGCTCTGCTTGCCTGACCTCTGGCCTGGATGGCGGACATTCTTTGTTGGTGAGCCCGGGCGCTTTCCTGCGTTTTTTGGGCCCAAAACGCATTGTTCTGTTGGATCTGACCGATGAGTTGGCCGTTCATATACTGTTGCCATTGCGGATTGATTTCGGTGTTGGCCAGACCGTGGATGTAATGGGCTTTGGCATCGGCAAAACGAGATTCGGGAGCTTCCAGTTCGGTGGTTTGTAGGTTCCAGAATATGGAGGCATCATTTTGATATATCGATTGAACCAGGATCATCATCGAATGGTTTCCCTGAGCATCTTTCCAATCGCATCCCATGACGGAATGCGAACGGTGGGTCCCCGTGCGGGGCATCCCGGCGGAAAATTTTTGCCAAAATGCCTCAACCTCCGGAATAGGATAGCTGCGGATAAATGTATATCCCTGTGCTGCTGCTGAGGGTTTGAAGCTTTGTTCTATGATTTGGTCCAGAGAGTAGACGGGTGAAATTTGCTTTCCGGACAATTGGAGCGTTTGAAGGGTGTAGGGGTCCCGGGAAAAAACGTATTCCTCAAATTTTGGGTGGCTGACCTTGATGCCATCGGGACCGGTGATGAAGTAGGGAGTATTGGTTTCCTGGTACATTAACCAGTCGGAGGGCAACGGCGCCCTCGATTGGATAAGCCCCGATTTTTTATCGCGGTAGTATTGAAATTTCAAGGCAGGACTTTGTTGGTGAGTGGGGGTTTGTTCCATCGAATGGTTGATTTCAGAGGAAGAGGAGGCTGGCAAACTGGTGGCGTGATTCTGCTCGGGAGAATTCGGGGCTGACTGGCACGAGATGAAAAAGAGCCAGATCAGTGGAGGAATAATGAGTTTCATGTGGCTGGTGACTTTAATGAGGTTATAATGAACGAAACGTTAATTACGACCTATAATTTAATACTATTTTTTGAAATCAGGAAGGTGGGAAGCAAATATTTACAAGAGACGGCAATTTGAGGGCTGGCGCACAGTGTTTTGGCCGATACGACCCCTGTTTCTGAGGGGATCTCTATCTGCATCCAGATCAACGGTCTGGGATATTCAAACGGTTTCTGCTATGATACCAAAGATGGCCTTCGCATTCTTCCGCTGGACGCTCCATAAAATCAGTCTATTCTGTGGTTGTACCCCAACATCAGATAAAATGGTATCAGGGGAGATGACTGAAAGTCTTCGGTGGTCACCCTGCCAATAAGAAGCGTTATATCTGATTTTTGCAGGGAAAATCCTGTTTGAATACCGTACCGGAAATTTCCTCCTGAAGCGGGTTCATACCATCCGTCGTGGACGTCCGGAAAGATGGTTTCCCTGAAAGTTCCGGAATGCTGGAAATGCGTCACGATAGCTTTATCAAAACCAACTTCTCCAGCCAGAAACCATCTCGAGTGGTAATAGCCCAATGCGCCTTTTACTTCGCTACCAAAATTAAGCAACCGAACCAGGGAGCTTTCGTATCTGCGGACCATGCCATTCAAAGTTACGGCTCCTTTGACGGTGGTTTGATCGAGAAGCACGACCTCACCTCCAAGTTGGGTTTTGAAGTCATCCAGCAGGTTTTCACCTGAAGGGACAGAGAAATTGGCAGACAAAAGCAACGGCCTCTTTTTTCCGACTCTGTAGGCGTACCCCAGGCTGTATGATACGCTGTAGTCCCACCCGATACCGGCGGTAATGAGGTGATTGGCATTTTTCAAAGCGTTCCAGTTCACCGTTTGTGCCCTGCCTTTTTGATATAGGCAAAATGGTAGAAGGATGATGATCAATACACTGACTTTTTTCATTCTATCAGTTTAAAGAGTTCAGGTAATCGAGGACCACGGGATATACAGCATCCCACTTAAAGTAAATCATTTCATGCCCGGAATCAGCTATCTGAACAATGTCAGAATTGGGAAAAAATGCCGCTTCTCTTTGCGCAAAGCCCGGTCCGTAGGCCTGGTTATTTTCTCCATATAGAAAAAGAACTTTGGTGTGGAACATGTGTAGATGGGTCGTAAAATCGAAACCTTCGTTTTCGGAAATGTCCGTAAAGGCCTGTAAAACGACTGCCCCATTTCGCCAAAATGGATGGGGCCCTTCCACCCCTTCGGTATTCCCTTCGGCGTATTGAAAACCTGAAGCGATCCCCATTTTATAATCCAGAATTTCGTGCTGGTTTTCGCGTCCGGTGAGAAACTGGTCGTAGTAAAGCACATCGTTGGTGATTTCCGAAAAAAGCTGGAGTTTGCGACTCGCTTCCCCATATTCGTCCAGGAGTTGTTTGTTGAATCCGCCCGCTTCGGCGAATATGGCTCCATCAATTCTGCCGGGGTACGCGTTGATGTAAGCTGCTGCAAGCATAGCGCCCCACGAATGACCAAAAAGAAATACCTTTTGACCGGGGGAAGTCCTGAAATGTTCAATCACCGCGGTGAGATCGTCCAGGTATAGCTGAATGGAATAGGTGTCTTTATCATGTCTTTGAGACAAGCCCGTTCCCCGCTGATCGTAGAATACCACACGAAAGCCGTCGTTGGCCAACTCGCTTACATGGAGCCCGTTTTGATAATCTGAACCAGGTCCTCCGTGGAGAAAAATGACCATAGAACTATCCGGACTTCCGAAAGTCTCGGCATGAAGCGAGGTCCCGTTCACCGAAATCGCCGGCAAACCGGGATCTTCTGTGACGGTTTTCGGGACCAGATTGCCTGGCTCGTGAACGTCCGGTGATTTTTCGCAGGACAACCACAGGATGAAGGCCAATCCTGCAATTGTCATAATTTTTAGATCCATATTTTTCAATATTTTAAATACGGAGCAAAAATCTGTGGTTGTTCTTTGTCAATCGCCCCAATATGAAAAGTGGAACCTATTATCAGGCGTAGTATCTAAAAATTCAAAACCAGGACAATCATTTTCTTGTAAAAATGGGACCTACGGGATGGGCGGTGAAACCCGTCATTCGGGCTTTGACTTATTTTCTTTCACATAGGTGGACGGAGATTTGCCGGTCAGATTCTTGAAATTTCTATTGAAAGACGTTTTTGAATTGAATCCGCATTCGAAAACAAAC
>CALEIL010000284.1 GCA_937876435.1 uncultured Bacteroidota bacterium | reverse complement strand
CGGCACGGGCCCTGGCACCGAGGCTCCGCCGCCGTCCGACACGGCGCCCGTGGTGCTCGAGGACGTGATGGAAAGCGATGCGCGCTACATCATCGGCATCAGCTATCCGCCGGGCATCAACCGCTATCCGGTGCTCGCGGCCGAACTCAAGCGCTATGCCGACGCCGCCCGAAGCGACCTCATGGAGGCGGTGGCGGCGCATGACGCCGAACAGCCTGACCTGGCCATCCTGGACATCAACATGCCCAATCCCTGTATCAGCAACAAAGCCTGGAGCTTATAAAGCAAAATGTTGATCGCCTGGATTCGTACCTGCATTATTTTCATGAACCATCCTACAGCAAAACCAACAAAGTAAAAAAACAAGACTTGCATCTATTTGAATTTTCAAAGGAAACTCTGAAAATAGAAATAGATATAGATGAATCGGAAGAGTCTTTGGTCGTAAGTCTCCGGTTGAAATCGCTGCAAAAAGCGATAAAAGGCCATATCCCCGTGAACTATCTTCCTTTCTTTGCCATCATTGGCAGCAAATCCTACCTATATTCTTCCACTTATATTACCGATTTCATTGCTATGTATGGGGCGGAGCAAAAATTTTTATTTTCCACGAATGATCCGGAAACCATACGACAAGGCATCAGTTATTTCGTTAATCAGTATAAGATTCATCCCACGGATCTGAAACATGATTGGGTCCAAACCATTCGTCCTGTCCAACGAAGAATTCATATTGCACAGATGGAAAGCAGAATCCACCTTACGCCACAGATCGTAGGTCCGGACCCGCACCTTTTGACTTTTGATGTGCTTTCGGAAACAAGTCATCCAGCCAACGAAGGATCCTATATCATTTGCATTCCAGATCAGAAACCCACCGACGATTTTATACAATGGGTTGCGCAGCTCCATCCACGGTTGGACACATTGATGGCCGGGCTGGGATTTTACGCGTTGCGTCTTGAAGATTTTATCAAGGATCAGTGGTTCCTCGATTTTTCGGAGGCGTGTGAAAAAGCCGGGGTTGAAATTACGGGATGGGATTCCCTGAAAGACTTCTCGTTCAATCCTCATCGCGGCATCATCGAGCAGGTTCTCGATGAGGATTCCGATTGGTTTGATATTCATTTTACCATTCGATTTGGCGATATTTCGGTTCCTCAGAAAGACTGGATCCGTGCTATAAGGAAAGGAGAACGGTCCGTTCTCCTGAAGGATGGTACGTATGGCATCATACCGGAAGAATGGCGAATTCGAACCCTGAAATTACTGTCTTCTGCTGATGCTAATAAAGAGAAAATCCGGCTTTCCAAATTACACTTTAATGCTCTGGATCAATTTATAGATCTTTCCAACAATCCCAAAATCCAAAAAGAAATTGAGCGCAAAAAAGCCCGGTTAATCAATTTCAAAGGGATGAAAAAATTTGACCTCCCAAAAACGATCAACGCCCAGTTGAGACCGTACCAGAAGGATGGGTACAACTGGCTCAGGTTTCTAAACGAATACCAATTTGGAGGGTGCCTGGCAGATGATATGGGACTGGGAAAAACCCTCCAGGTATTGTGCCTTCTGGCCGACCAAAAAGAGAAGGGACATTCGACCAGTCTCGTTGTCGTTCCCCGAACCTTGATATACAATTGGGTAGCCGAGATTGAAAAATTTTCTCCGGAACTGACCTACCTGGTGCATCATGGATCTGCACGGAGTAGGGATTGTAAAGAATTTGGATCCTACGACCTTGTAATCAGTGTATACGGTACGGTAACCAGGGATATTAACTGGCTCAAGGAACACCCGTTTCATTATATCATACTGGACGAATCCCAGGCAATCAAGAATTCGGCCTCATTAAGGTACAAATCTATCATGCAACTCAAAGGGAAGTACAAGATCACGATGACCGGTACGCCCATAGAAAACAGTACCATGGATTTATTTGCCCAATTCAATTTCGTCAATCCTGGCCTATTGGGTAATAAAACCCAATTTCGGAAGAACTTTTCGGATCCTATAGAAAAGGAGGGAAGAACCGAAGCCAGGGAATTGCTGCAGAAAATTATCCATCCTTTCATCCTCAGACGGACCAAAACCCAGGTTACGAAAGATCTTCCTGCCAAAACAGAATCGATCCTCTACTGTGAAATGGAAGCAGAACAAAAATCCCTCTACGACAAGATTAAAAATGAGATCCGGGTCAAACTTTTGGCCGATGAGAAACTGGAACAAAATAAAATTCAAGTCCTGGAAGGCTTGTTGAAATTGCGTCAGATTTGCAATTCACCAGCATTGCTCCCTCAGAATGGGGAGTTGAAAGTAAGCAGCAAAGCTTCTTCGGTTAAAATCGACACCCTCATGGAGCAAATCCAGGAAGTCGTAGGGGAAGAAAAACATTCTATTCTCGTATTTTCCCAGTTCACCTCCATGCTTTCCTTAATCAGGCAAAGGCTGGAAAAGGAAAATTTTCCATATTCATACCTGGACGGGAGTACCACCAACCGCAAAGCAGTTATCGAGGAGTTCAATTCCAACGAGGATGTGAAAATATTTTTGTTGAGTTTAAAAGCCGGTAATGTCGGCCTCAATCTCACGAAGGCGGATTTCGTCTATTTGATCGATCCGTGGTGGAATCCGGCGGTAGAAGCACAAGCCATTGACAGGACGCATCGAATAGGACAGACCAAGCCGGTTTTCGCCTATCGGTTAATCTGTAAAGACACGGTAGAAGAAAAGATTTTGAAATTACAATCGAAGAAAAACAAGCTGGCAGAAGATTTGATCCAGACCGATGAAAATGTCTTTAAATCACTGGACAAAGCCGAATTGATCAGTTTGTTTGAGTAAGGGAATCCAGTACTATCAATCGATCGGTGGATACACTGCATTTAGTACTCCCAGTAGTTGTTTTGAGCAAAGGCCTATAATCTAGGTAGTCCACAAAACAGCCATTCACCTGAACTCTTCATCTTCCCATTTTTCAATAAAGGGTTTAAAATAGTCTTGAGAAGAATTTATATCCACTTCAAAAATGAGATTACCGGTTTTTTCAATATTCTCTTCTGGCGTACTGTTATACCGGACCGGCGGAATGTCCGATGCACTAAAAAGCCAGTTGTCCCGCACCGTATTCTGACCTGCTTTGTGAAAACGCAGAGGAGACCTGGCTATATTATAAATCAGGTTTCCGGCAACCAACACGTCGGTGGTACCTTCATCGAGAAACATCCCATTGCTCTCCGCCCGGCCCGTATTAATCTGCACGTCGTGGATCAGGTTACCAGTCAGACGGCTTCCCGGCTGTAGACCCAGTGAATAGATTCCCCCACCGTCACTGAGAACCTGCAGGATGTGATGTATGTGGTTATTTTTTAACGTATTGTCACGACACGGCGTGGGAGTTGGGTCCCACATCCATCCGATGGAAATACCCGTATATGGTAGATCGTAAATGTGATTGCCCCGGATCATCGTCTCAGCGGTCAATCCGCACCAGATACCCACTGCTCCATAAAACCGGGCCCCACATTGACGAACCGTGGAATATTCTATGATATTCCCCGAGGCTACCTCTTCGGGAGCGGTTTTGTACCACGGCTGGCCGTTCACCTGCCGGTCCTGCCCCTCTCCGATCATGATGCCGTTACCGGCTATATCTTCAAAATGACAGTCAGAAATCCGGCATTCGGAAGAACCGGTTCCCAACCACAGACCCGAACCTCCCATTTGTCTGATGGTGCAACCTTCAAAACGGACATCCTGAATCCACTCTCCATAGATGGCTGCTGGAATGACAGACCATCCATCTCCATCCGGCGAACGGTCGTCAAAATGACAGGCTTGAATACCATTGTACCCCAAATCCGGTACGTTCCAGCCGCAATGCGCAAATGTCACCCCCTGAAAGGAAAGATGACGGACAGGATTCTCACGGCTTCCGTGAAAAGTCACCAGATTTTCCAAAACGGGAACCACAATATTCATTTCAGAAGGATTCTGGTTTTTCTCAAGAATGAGGATTAACTGGCCTTTCCCTGGATCGAAAAACCACTCCATTTCCGCATCCAGAAATTCCGGAGCATTCTCCAGATAATACCTGGGATCTGCTTCCCAATTGTCGAGATTGAAGAATGCCAGACTCTTGGCTCCGATGGAATCAATCGCGGTCAGCTTATATGAGACAGGATCGATCTCCCTGACCGGCATCCGGGATACCGACCAGTCGTGAAAAACGACGACCTCGAGTCCGGATAGATGTTGCGGAATTGGAAAATCATCCTCGCCGAAATAAAAATTTGTCCGGCGATCTTCACCTGCCTTTTCAATCCTAAGGTAGCCGGTGTTGGGATGCCTGGCCCGGATAGCCCGTCGGTCGTTCACGTACAATTCCCCGGGCTCCAGATCATTTGGTACGTCCGTCACCCAATGACCTTCAGAATTTTGAGTCCAGCCGCTGAGTTTCCTTCCCCCTGAAATGACTGGCCGGGCTCCTGGAAAAGCTTTGATAGACAATTTAGACTTTCCATATCGATTGTCTTCCGGGTAAAAATCAAGAGGTTTCTCCAAAATATGAACTCCATCCATCAGCCATATATTGACTGAATGAAGCTCCGATTCTGCAATAGCTTTGACAGCCATGCTCTTCGCAAAGTGAATCGTCTGGAAGGGGGCTTCCTGATTTCCAGGTGCTGAATCGCTCCCCCGCGGAGAAACAAAAAAATCCTGAGCATCTGATGCCTTAGCCTGTAATGCGCATAAACAGAACAGACAAACGACCGTCAGGATTTTCGCTGAAAGGAATAATAATTTTAATTTGGACATCGGTGAGGTCATTTGAAACTGAAATATAGTAAAATACATTCAGTTCCCTGGTAAATTACCTGCTCCCGGATTTCGTCCACTGATTTCCCTGTCATTTACCTTTTCCATTGGGACCGGCAGACGATCTTGACGTAGTGGAGTTATATCTCGCTCAGCCTGCGTGTCAGTACCTCAAGGAAGGCAGGCAATCCCAGCTTCCCTCCCGATGGTCACGAGGTACTTCCAACGAAGGAGTC
>CALEIL010000283.1 GCA_937876435.1 uncultured Bacteroidota bacterium | reverse complement strand
GACCAAAGATATCTTCCTGGAATCCGCCCATTTTGATTCCACCTCTGTACGCAAATCGAGCGTATGGCACAATCTTCGGACCGATGCGGCCAGGGTCTTTGAAAAAGGCAGCGATCCATCGGTCACCACATTTGCTCTGAAAAGGGCGGCTCTCTTGTTTAAAGAATACGCGGGCGGAGAGATCTCTTCCCGGATTTCGGATATAGTGGAGGGTGAGATCAAGCGCGCGCAGGTATGCCTTCGTCTGCCACAATTGGAAAAAATCGTGGGGGTCAAAATTCCCGAAGATGATATCCTGACCATCCTGGACGCTCTGGATATGGAGATCGTAGAACGCAAGGTGGATTCATTGGAGCTCCTGGTGCCAACCAGCAAGGCTGATGTGGTCCGGGAAGCCGATGTGATCGAAGAAATACTGCGCATATACGGTTTCAACAGAATACCTGTCGGTACCAAACTGGAGATATCTCTGAACAGCGGTCAACGAGATCTCCAGCTAATCTATCGCAACCGGATTTCGATGTTGTTGTCAGGGATGGGATTGGATGAAACGATGGGGCTTTCTTTTTCTCTTCCGCAGTACCTGCCCACCCGGGAGAGCACCGCTTATGTGCGCATCCACAACACTTCCAATAAGGAACTGGAAATCATGCGGCCCGATTTGATTTCAACCGCCCTGGCTACCGTGGAATACAATCAAAAACGACAAAACAACGTCCTGAATACGTATGAATTTGGGCGTTCCTATTCGTACGAAAACGATGAATTCAGGGAGAAAGAACATTTGGCCATTTCCCTGGCTGGCAGTGATTTGGGCGGAAACTGGATCATGGGCGACCGACCTTCTGGCTTTTATTTTTTAAAATCGATACTCGCCCGGATCGTGGATAGCGTCAACCTTCGGGGGTATCAGGAGGCAGACCTGGATCATCCTGCATTTCAATACGGGGTCAGGTGGTACAGAGGAAGCCAGGAAATAGCTGTGTTTGGCAAGTTGGATCCCGCGAGATATTCCCAAACCGATGTCCGGGGGGAGGTCTATTTCGGAGATATCCACTGGTCAAATCTGATCCAGATGGCTTCCCCGGTCAGTAAGACGGAACCCATTAGCAGGTATCCCTCCATGGAACGTGATCTGGCGTTGATCGTATCATCCGATGTCAGGTTCAGTGATATCAGGGGGGAAATCGGACGTGTAGGGGGCCGGTTAATCCGGGAAGTGAGTTTGTTTGATGTGTACGATGAGCCAGACCAGCTCGGAGAAGGGAAAAGGTCGTATGGGGTCAAAATTTTATTCTCAGATCCTGATAAGACCTTAGCGGATAAGGAGGTTGATCAGAAAGTTTCAAAAATTTTAAATAACTTGCAAAGCAAGTGGGGAATTACTCTGCGCTAAATTATACAGGAATATGGAGTCAATCCATGACAGATTAAATCAATTAGATCACAAACTTCGTCAGGTAGGAGGTAAAATGTCCATGCTCAAAAGGCAAAACATGCAATTGCTGGCCGAAAATGTTAGATTAAAAAAACAATTAGAGAAAAATAAAAATAATAACTTTGTTCGTGAGAAGGAGGAAGAGCAGAAAGTAGAAAATGATCATGTACAATCTACGCATCATCCGGAACAGGTGGCGAAATGGCGAGAGGAGATTGATGAATACGTAGCAGAGATAAATGCATGCATCGAAGATTTGCAAAAACTTTAGATAAATGTCAGAAAGCGACAGTAAAAGCCTGAATGTAGTCATTGGCGGTATCAACATACCCGTCAAGGTCCGGGAGTCTGAATCTCAGCAGATTCAGAATATCTCGACAATGGTCAATACTCGGCTCCAGGAAATCCAGATTCGGTATCCTGAAAAAAGCCTCGAAGAGTCCCTGGCCATGACCATACTGTCCCTGTTGGTCCAAAAAGAGACAGAATCCCTGGTATTGCCTGATCAGGATAGGATCCTGGAAGGTTTTGACCGGGTGGATGAATTACTGGATAAAATTCTTCAATAAAGTTTCACAAATTTCTAATTTCTATTTTTCCCAGGTTCCTTCTACTATTATTATATAATTTGGAGTAGATTTCATCCAATGGGATGGGAGACTTCAGAAAAACCAACAAACGATGGAACTAATATTGAGTATTATCGGTGGGTTGGTCCTGGGATTGGTGATTGGATATTTTACGATCCGAACCCTGATCCAGCGATCCACAAAATCCCAGACCGATGAAATGAATAAGAAGGCCGATCTGGTTCTCCAGGAAGCCCGCTTGACCGCTAAAAGAATCGTAGACGAGGCAGAAACCAAGGCTGAAAAGGAAATAGCCAAAGCTGAAAGCCGGAATGAAACGATCAAACAGAAGAAAATTCAGGAAGCTAAAGAGAAATTCTCCAATCTCAAATCTGAATACGACGAGTACCGGGGGAAAAAGAAGATCGAATTAAAAGAAAGGGAAACCGAAATTCTAAGTAAGGAAAAGGATCTTCACCGCCTGGAAAAGGAAATTCAGACCCGTGCGGATGGCCTTGAATCCCTGGAGCAGGAACATCAGAGCATCCGGGAAAACCTGGATCGGCAGGTTCAGATTCTGGCCAAAAAACGCGAGGAACTGGACAAATCCAACGAAACCTTTATCGAGAAACTGGAAACCATCTCTCGTCTGACTGAGGCAGAGGCCAAGGAACAATTGCTGGAAGCCGTGAAAGCCAAGGCGGAGAACGAGGCGATGGCGCTGATCAAGGAAAGGCTGGAAGAAGCCAAGTCCACGGCCAGCAAGGAAGCCAAAAAACTGGTAATTCAGAGCATCCAAAGGATGAGCGCGGAATTCACCATTGAAAATACCGTCACCGTATTCAATCTGGAATCCGATGATATCAAGGGACAGATCATCGGGCGGGAAGGTCGCAATATCAGGGCGCTCGAAGCAGCCACCGGTGCGGAAATCGTGGTGGATGATACACCGGAAGCTATCGTGATTTCAAGCTTTGATCCCATTCGCCGGGAGATTTGCCGGCTGGCGCTGAAGCGCCTGGTAGCGGATGGCCGGATCCATCCGGCCCGGATCGAAGAGGTGGTGACCAAAACCAAAAAACAACTCGAGGAGCAGATCAAGGAGATAGGGGAACGAACCGTGATCGATCTGGATATCCACGGTCTGGATCCCGCATTGGTGCGCATGATCGGCCGGATGCGATTCCGGTCTTCGTACGGGCAAAATCTTCTCAAGCACTCCATCGAAACGGCCAATCTCTGTGCCATTATGGCAGCTGAAATCGGATTGCCTCGTAAAATGATCAAGTTGGCGAAGCGGGCCGGATTGCTCCATGACATTGGGAAAGTGGCCGAAGAACAGAACGAGTTGTCCCATGCCATCGCCGGAATGAATATGGCGGAAAAATTCAAAGAAAATCCGTATGTTTGCAACGCGATCGGAGCCCACCATGACGAAATCGAGATGAACAACATCCTTTCGCCCATGGTTCAGGCCTGCGATGCGATTTCCGGTGCAAGGCCGGGAGCTCGACGGGAAATATTGGACAGCTATCTGGAGCGGATCAAGGATCTCGAAGACCTGGCGCTCGGATACGACGGAGTGCACAAGGCGTATGCTCTGCAAGCCGGACGGGAGCTTCGAGTCATAGTAGAAAGTGAAAAGGTCAGCGATGAATTCGCAGATGATCTGGCGTTTATGATATCGCAGCGCATCCAGGATGAAATGCAATATCCCGGCCAGATCAAAGTCACCGTTATACGGGAAAAAAGAGCCGTTTCCGTAGCGAAATAGTTGTTAGTGATTAGCTGTTAGTTGATAGCGATTAGTGGGTGTGAGGAGTGTGATTAGTGCGTGGGGTGTGTTGGTTGAGCCACAACACCCGATCGACCTAAGTAGTGTATGATAAAGAAATTTTTATATGGCTCATAAAGGTATCCCTGTCTTCCAGTACGGAAGGCAGGGATTTTTTATTTTCAGAATTCACCTAAACACCTTAATGATGGGCATCGATATCTCTTGTAGTACCACATGTGCCATTGTAGGAGATCTTTATAAAATAAGAATGTAAGCCGGATCCAAATCGGCGGGAAATATCAGTTGGAACATCAATCGGGTCCGGCTTTTTCGGACCGAGTTTTGAAAACTGATAAAATCTTTGTCTTTTTTTGCCCTTTCCAGCTAATAGTCATATCTTTGCACCATCTTTTAAAAAGCGTACAATTACGATGCTTATGAGCCGTCATGTGATCCTAAAATTTGTACTGTTTTTGCTGGTTTTTGGAGGAGTTTCCCGGGCGCACGCCCA
>CALEIL010000282.1 GCA_937876435.1 uncultured Bacteroidota bacterium | reverse complement strand
TGGTCATCCGGCTAGCGGTCCAATGGGATAAATTGCTTCCTCAGAAAAATCGAGGATATTTCAAAGATGACCTAGTTTCCACCTATATGTAGGTGGAAAATTAAGTACCGAAGGGGGGAATCGAACCCCCACTCTGTTGCCAGAACTGGATTTTGAATCCAGCGCGTCTACCAATTCCGCCACTTCGGCATATTGCCCACTCATACTTTTTAAAATGGGAATGCAAATATATTTAAAAATTCAAAACTGAGCAATATTTTTGTTTTTTCATATCATAGGACACCAATGCCGGATCGATAAAGCACAACCAACAGACCGGGCTATTGGCCACAACCCTCTATCCACAGCTGTCTTCAGATATTGACAGCCGGATGCTATTGGTACGCTTCCCGCAATATCGATTCGTCCAACTTCCGCATCTGACTCAGCGCCATCATCATGTTTTGCTCGCTTTCAGATTTATTGTCTGTCAGAATTTCAATTAAAAATTCCGGAACGATTTGCCACGATACTCCAAACTCATCCCTGAGCCATCCACACGCTGATTCGTTTCCATTCTCCGTCATCGAATTCCAGAAATAGTCAATCTCATTCTGATCTACACAATTGACATACAAGGATATAGCTTCATTGAATTGAAAATTGTGCTCGTGGGCGCTGTCCATCGCTGAAAACTGTTGGTTCTCCAGGAAAAATTCCCCGTAGGCGACAGAATCTGGCTGGTCTGGAAGCTTATCAGGTCCATACGTAGATATTTCGCCTATCCGACTGTTTTGAAACAAAGAGGTATAGAAATCGATGGCCTTCCTGGCTTTCCCGGCGTGATCCCCCACAAACATCAGGGAAGGAAATATTTTCTGATGCACCGGACCCCGGGCCAGCATTACCTGCCAGGACAGTCCATATCTGTCCTGTATCCAGCCATATTTTTCACTAAAAGGATACGCATCAAGAGGCATCAATGGCCTCCCACCTTCCGCAAGCTTTCCATAGATTTCTTCCACTTCCTCCTCCGTGTCACACTGGACGAAAAATGAAATGGATGGATTGAACTGAAAAAGTGACCCGGCATCAAAAGCGAAAAACTGGTATCCAGCCAGGTTAAATATAGCCTGTTGGACGGTACCAGGAACGGTAGAATCAGAAGGAAATGGGGTTTTCTCCGGCCATCGATTCAAAAATCCGACTTCAGAATTTGGAAATACCGAAACATAGAAGTTGACGGCTTCTTCAGCCTGATTGTCAAACCACAGGAATGGAGTGATTTTTTGCTCTGTGAAAGATTCCATATCGATTTTGTTTTTTAGTTTGTTTCCACGTATTTCCGGAAATTATCCAAAATAGCCTGCCATCCATCACGCTGCATTTCGACCGGATTCTGAGTCTCTGGATCAAAAATCTGAATAATTTCAATGCTACCATCTGACTCAATAAAATCGGTTTGGACCGAGCGGTCATCGGACATCGTATACGCAATCCTTCTGTGACGCTCTACTTCATCGTAGGTTCCCCCAAAGTCAAAACCGAAACTTCCATCTTTCGCTTCCATTCTCGATTTAAAATTTCCACCCACCCTTAGATCATTTTCAGCAAATGGGGTATGCCAATCCTCTGAGGCATGACTCCAGTTCACGATATGTTTGGGATTGGTCCAATAGGTCCATACCTTTCCAATTGGGGCTGCTACCGTAGTTTGAATTGTGATTTTATCCATTTTTAATTCTTTATTTTGTTGAAAATACAAAGGTCTAAAAGATTCAAACAGGAGATCGGGGGTAAATACGGCTGTTTTAGGGCCGATTCCGCCGCTTTCATTCCGCGATTCATCGTTTACATATCGATGTCCTTGCCAGGACATCCTTTATATCATTAAATAACATATCTTAAAAACAGAGGCCAATAAAATAATATACAATTCGATCAAGTTTTAATTCATGTCTAATTACCTACAACACCAATTTTAAGATTTTTTAACAATGAAAAAGATTTTCATTCTCGTCCCGGAAACCGCCGTACCTTCGGGAATTACTGGCCCCAGATATTTATTCACGATGGCCAATTTATTTTTGCAAGAGGCAGGGAAATCGCCCATATTCGACATCAAACTCGTAGGAGAACTGGAATACGTCGTGATCCAGGATGGATGTTTCCAGGTAGCCACGGACCTGTGTCTGGAAAACTCCGGACAGGCTGATCTGGTCATCATACCTCCCGTTTTCGGAGAACTCAAATCTTGCGTGAAGCTGAACGAAAGCGCGCTACCCTGGATCAGGGAGCAATACAAAAACGGAGCGGAAGTTGCCTCGCTTTGCGTGGGGGCTTTTCTCCTGGCATCCACCGGTCTCCTTCGTGGCAGAAAATGCTCTACTCACTGGGCATTTTACAAAGAATTTCAGGAAACTTTCCCGGACGTGGATATCGTGGATGGCGCGATCATCACGGAAGAAAAACGTATCTATTCCAGTGGGGGCGCCAATTCGTACTGGAATCTACTTTTGTATCTTTTGGAGAAGTACACAGACAGAGAAACTGCGGTCAAGGCCTCAAAATATTTTGCGATTGACATTGACCGGTCCAGCCAATCACCGTTTATGATGTTCAATGGTCAAAAAGATCATCAGGATGAAGAAATCCGGGAGATGCAACAATACATCGAAACCCATTTCCAGGAACGTATTACGGTGGATGATTTGGCCGACAAGGTTGCAATCAGTCGGCGCAGCTTTGAACGACGGTTTAAACAAGCCACCGGGAACACCGTGATTCGCTATCTCCAAAGAGTCAAGGTGGAAGCAGCCAAACGAAGTTTTGAATCGAGCAGAAAAAACATCTCAGAAGTGATGTACGATGTCGGATACAACGACACCAAGGCTTTCCGTACCGTATTCAAAAAAATCACGGGATTGACACCCGTTGAATATCGCAACAAGTTTTATAAACTGGCGTAACACGAAGTGCGGATGACAGGTATCACTGAGGATATAATGCCGAGAACTATTGACTGTCCTCCTTCGAACAAACTGCGCTTCCAGGGCCGCGGACAAAAAAAATGGATTGCTTCTCTGCGAAACAATCCATTCCTACATGTCTTCCCGGAGGCCTTATCGCATTCAGGGCATAAATCTTTTTATGAACCGAATGTTTGGCATATTCCAAAAATCCCCGGTCTATTGGTTTTGCCCTAAAGCTTAAAGGCCACACCCACGGTCAACCAACCAAAGCTGTTACCGAGTTCTCCATACACGCCAAAACTATCGGAAAAATAATAGCGTCCACCGATATGAAATCCTAATTGAATCCCACTGGCTACTCCAAAATTGATCCCGGAATAGGAGAAATTTCTGTAATACAAACTGAGGCCGGCGTAAAGATCCAGCATATCATTCTCTAGATTCAATAACTCATTGAAATGGTAAGAACCTTTAGCTCCTACGTACAACACGTTTAGTCCACCTCCGGAGGCGTAACCTGCAAAACCACCTACCCCGATGGCATCGGTGATTCCATATTCTACGCTGGCACCAAATGGCAATCCCAGCGAACCGGCAAATGAGAAGGTCGTTCCAAGACCAATACCTGCGTTGATCACGAGGTCACTTTCCTGGAAAGCATAACCTACCTGGGCATCGGCTTTGGAATTGAAGCAAAAAAGACCGGTCACAACGAGTAAAAGAAAGTACAATTTTTTCATGGTGTAAATTTTAGATTATTAGTTAGTCATTCTTTGTTAACAAAAACATCGACAATCATTTATTTCAAAAACGTGATCATCTTAAATTGATACGATTCGGAATTATTTCAATGAATGCTTTCAGTGAGATCATTAATTGGGGTTTTCGCAACAAATTTTGTAACTAGCCAGGAATACATTTTAACTCCGGAAAGTAAAAATTTTTTTAAATTTTGAATTCCTATTAATTTATTTATTGTAGAGTACAAACACCCAAAAAGGTTTCTTTCACTACGCTTTTTTGGGCCCTCAAAATTACAAAATAATATTTGAATTTGACTGCAATTCCACGTAAATTTTGAGGAGTTTGACCAAGAGACCCTTAAAGGGGAATAAATTTTCTTATATATAACCATATGGATTGATTATGACCAAATTATGAGAGGATTTCATCCCACCATTTTTAGTTCAATCTTTTGCTGGTCTTTCTAAAAAGGTTACAGAGCATCTCTGCCATTTGGTTGCCGGGATCCTGTCATACCTACTCTTGGAGTCTTGATCTGTCAGATATATATTTCGAAAAACTATGGAGAGTTACTCTGATTACCGCACGCCGGTATCCACCCTGGCTCCTCGTTTGCCCGGTCCATAATCCTCCTCTGCCCACGCATTGAATTCATCCTGCCAGGTGACTATGCCGGGAATACTTTTCCGCTCTATCCCATACATAGCGACCGGAGTGGTCACGTTGGCCTGCCATTGCTGATACTCATCCCACAGAAAGGATTTCAATCGTTGATGCCCCAAATCGGAGGGATAAAACAGGTTCCCCCGTCCGCTTTGAACGATCAACTCGTCCAATTCAGGATCAAATATTCCATTGACAATCGCTGCAATGGGCGTACCGGACGACAGATACTCAAATAATTTTCCGGTCAAAATACCGGACACATCTTCTGATGCCCAGCTCAACAACACGTTGAGATGAGACATCTTCTGAAGTTTCAACGATTTCTCATGTGGTATTATGCCCTGATTCACCAGGATATCACCCAATTCGTTGACTTCCCACAATTGCTTCCAATACAGTCCGTCCTTGCCAGCGTTGATAAATTGCAAATGATTCTTTTTCAACTTTCCTTCCTCCACCAGTTCTTTCACAACCCTGGCAAGCATGCTTCCATCCTGAGCATCCGGATAAATACTTCCCGTATATGAGATAGTAAAAAGTTTAAATTTAGGAATAGGCAAATTGTGAACCAACGTTTCGTTGATTCCATTGCGAATGACGTGGACGCTGGGATGAAAACGCGACAATCTATCCCGCAAACCATACGAAACCGTTGTCACCTCATCCACCAAAGACAAAATTTTGACGTGTCTGTCCTGCCGATGGCTAAAACCCGGGCTGGAACGAAGCATGGGATCAGAAAAGAAATCGCGGTAATCAGCTATCCAATACAAATGCGGATACCTGGACTTAAGGCTGAAAGCCAGCTTGTGAGCATCAAACGGCAAATACGAGGAGACGATCACGTCGATATTCTCCTGTTCGATCATCCTGCTGCAACGTTTCGTACCCTGTTGTACAAAATAGGCTCCTCCTTCATCAAAATACCGGGAAATAATGGATTTCTTGAAGTGGTTTTTCCAGAGAGGAAGCCATTTCTGTGGGGACCGGTCCCGGGATTCCAGCAACGAGCCCTGGCCACCGGTCAAATAATGATAAATGGTTCGAAAATCAAATGTAGGTATTTCGATCACATCGCTTTCATCGTACTGAAATTGATCGCCAGGTAAAAAATGTCGATTGGATGTGGTCGCCACAAAAACCTTGCGGGCTACCTTTTTCAGAGACTGGTAAAACTTGACATTCCGAAGCGTTCCGATGCCTTTGATTGGTGGAAATTTGTAGTAAATAAATAATATGTTCTTGCCTTCAAATCGGTTCATAGTCCAATATTATTCCAATTTCCACCCCGGGCCCAGTCCGGCTTGCACATTTTTTATTTCTTGTTCCTCATCCAGCGGCCATATCATCAGGATATCTTCCTGATCGACGATCAGCATATTATGCAATCCGCGAATAATGATTTTTTTATCCCCGGAGGAGTGTATCATCAATGAGTCGGAAGCGGTAATCTCCCAATTCTCTGCATTCGTATTTATCACGATCCCTTCCTCCTCCCCACGTCTCAATTCATACAAACTTTTCCAGGTACCAATATCACTCCAGCCTATGTCAACGACCATACAGACGACATTTTTTGCTTTCTCCATGATCGCATAATCTACACTGATTGATGGTGTCATGGGATAATTCTCCAGTATAAAACTCTTTTCCTCCTGAGTACCGTACACATCCCGCACATTCAGTATGTTAAAAATGTCGGGGGCATGCGCTTCAAATGCATCTTGCATCGTGGAAACTTTGGTGATAAATATACCCGCATTCCACACGAACCCACCGTCCGACAGGTACTGTTTTGCTTTATCCAAATCCGGTTTTTCCCGGAAAGATTCTACTTTGCGAATAGCTTCCACCCCTGTTTCTTTCCCCAGTTGGATGTATCCATATCCGGTATCAGGTCGGTGTGGCGCCATACCAAGCGTGAGGATATCAGGGTGAACAGCCACATAATCCAATGCGTGCTTCAAAGTTTCCCGAAAATATTCTTCTTTCGTAATCAAATGGTCAGCAGGCAAAATGACCATATTAGCCTCGGGGTTGAGAGCGTCCAAATGAAATGAAACATAAGCCACGCAGGGGCCCGTATTTTGTCTGCACGGTTCGACCAGAACATTTTCCTGTGGCAGATCATCCAGCTGGTCTCGTACCAAATCACGATAGCGCTCGTGGGTCAATACCAGGATCCGAGAGGGTGGAACCAACGGCCTGATCCGGTCATAGGTCATCTGGATCAGAGACCGTCCGGTCCCCAATATATCCAGAAACTGTTTAGGCAAAGATTTGCGGCTCGCCGGCCAGAAACGGGAACCGATCCCTCCGGCCATGATCACGAAATAGGTGTTTTTCAATGAATCGTTTGATCCCATACTCATATATATTGTCGATTCAGGCCCCTAAGCTAAGAGATTACTTTGAGACAAACGAAAGAGGGTAAATTTTCGCATCGTTAAACAGATGAATCAGTCCGGGAGGAGAATGGCTTACAACCGAAGATGATCAATCTTGCGTCCCAATACTACAATTATGGATTGATTTGTAATTTTACCAGGTAAATTACGCTTAGTATGTTGAATTCAAAGTGGCATCAAACTTCGCACGAGATAGTAAAAGCACGAGCACAACCAGCCATACATGTTTGAACTGAAAGGAAAATACCTGTCTTCCCGTTTTTATGCACGAAAGATTCCCCTGGTTTCGGGCTACGTTTATGAGATGAGTTACGTGGAGAAATCCTCCTTTTTCTACAAGACCACACCGTTTCCGACCAGATTGATCGATCTCCAGTCTGATTTTGAATCAGGATATAGCAAAAGGTTGGGTTATCACTTCCGAAAGTCAGAAGAAGCGGGTCTGGAAATTCGCAGACCTGATTGGGTTCCTGACCTCCGGGAAATGTACGAGCCCATCAAAGAGCACAAGGGCCTCAACCCCCTTCCTGAAGAAGCCCTCCAAATAAAACCACACTACCACTATTCTTCGATCCACCACCCGACCCTGGGAAGGCTGGTTGTCCATCTCAATATAGCAGATGAAGAAAACCTGCGAGTATTTCAATTTATAAATGCGTCTGCGTACCGTTCGTTTACCGAAAGCGTCGATCAACAACTCTGTAGTTCGGCAAACAAGTATCTATACCACCACGATATGCTCTATTTCAAATCCCTCGGCTACCGCTATTTTGATCATGTTGGCACCAGTGAACCAATGAATCAATTGAAGAAACAATTTGGCGGAGAGATCGTCATGACGTATACGCATGTACCCTATCCCATTCACTGGCTCAAAAAATTAAAAAAAGGATTGAGTAGGGGGAAGTAGTCTGCAAAGAAAACCACTCACGCTTCCTGTTTTCTTGCTTCGGGCTCATGAATCCGTTTTTATAGGATTCCTAATTCATACCATAAATACTATTATCTATTCCGCGCATAAAAACGAATTAATCACCCACTTTCCATTCTTGTGGTAGACCGATATTTGCCGGTTTTGACCATTGTCTTTCAGAATGAATTCATATTTGGTTCCATTCATTCTGATGAATTCGGGTTCGGCCATGTACGTGGCATTTTGATCAAAATAATTGGAATAGACCGCCATCATCCATTGATATGCGTCGACGAATCTTGCGCGGGGAATCGTGTATTTCTCCACCAGGCAGGGCTTTATATTTTTAATATTCCAGTCGATGCCGTTGTCAAAATTCATATCACGACTTTCGCCTTCATTGAGTCCCTGAGGCGAAAAAGACTGAACTCCCTTGGATACTTCACCGCTTCCACTTAAATTGTGCCTGACCAAATCAATGCCTCTGGCGTTGGATCTGAGGTCGAAAGGTTTCAACCCCGACAAATACCCGTCAAATACATAACCCGTATCCTGGTTAATGATCACCCGGACCCAATGCCCAGGCATTTGAAACCCCTCATTGACTTCCATCGACACTGGATAACGCCGAATGTCAGTGTCCACCACACGGGCTGGCAGCCCATAATAAAACTTTTCCCGGTTCTGATCCGGGTTGGCGGGATCATCGATCATCTCCAATCCGTGCATTTCCCAAATATACAGAGTGTCATTGAGTCGGTAATCCTGGGCCCACAAGCCCAGTGATGTCCAGGTTAAAATAATAGTAAACAGGTATAGTTTCATTGGTTTTCAGATTGATCATTTCTACGGATACAAAACCCGTATTTGAAAGTTTTTATTTCAGTCAGAGCCAGGTTACGAGCTTTTCCCGCGTTATATAAACGTTAAATAATCCTTCTTCGATCGGACAAAAAAATTTTGAAATACCACTACAGGAACCGATCATTTCAGGCAAATCAGACTATGCCCAAGTTTGCCGTCAACCCCACGCCTGGGCGATATGAGCCCCCCTTCCGGGTTACCTCGATAGCATAGAAACCCATTGGAAGAAAATCAGAACCATGGTTCTACCACCGGACCAATTCGCGCCGCCGGTCCTCCTCCATTTGACACGTTCTCAGGTAGTGAATTTTACCAGGTAGCTAAAGAAGTTTACGCTTGTACGAACCTCAACGAGGAAGAGTACATCCAGGTGGGCAGTTTCTGGGATTGCAATCCATTTGTATTGCATAGTCGGGGTCATGTTCTATATTCGACCAAGAAGATTTCGCCTGGTGGACACTGGCTGGGCATAACCGGTATGGCTGCCAATAAACCCAACCTGGATCCTATGGAAACTATCCATGCCCACACCTGGGTGGCGATAGATTTGTGAGACTCATTCATCAGTTGTAAGGATGCAAAATACGAATCAAATCTTGTCAGGCCGGAAACGTATATTACCCAATATATCGATCCGACCTGGCGACCGTTATTGCAGACACCACCTTTTCTGGAACACACTAGTGCACGAAA
>CALEIL010000281.1 GCA_937876435.1 uncultured Bacteroidota bacterium | reverse complement strand
CTGACTCAAAATATCCTCGAATGATTCTTAAATCTTTATCCTGACAGAGTACTATGTTCAAAAATACATCATCACAGACTCATGGGATTGGTAATCACTACCTCTTTCACACAGGCTCCGGAAGAAAGATTTATTAACCATTTCATCGTTTCTGACAAATCCTCTGGTCGGATCCTTTCGGTCGGATCCAATGGACTCCCTGCCCGGTCCGCCATCTCCGTATCAACCCACGCCGGACATAAAGCGGTGACCTTAATCCCGAGCGGAGTCAATTCCCTGTACAGCGATTCACTCAATCCCAGCAAACCCCACTTCGATGAACAATAACCACCCGTGCCGGCAAACCCCACCTTGGCAGATCGAGAGGCGATATTGAATATATAACCAGAACCTTGATTTTTCATCACCGGCACTACCGCCCTGGCCACCAGAAACTGTCCTGTGATATTGACCTCGAGCAGTTTCCTGAATTCATCCCCGGTCAGATCCAATGTTCCCCTGGCGTGGATACCGGCATTGTTGACCAGAATGTCTATCCGGCCATACTTTGAAATCACCTCGTCGACCATTTTATTGATCTGGTCTGAATCGGTGATGTCCACCGTCCGGATCATAGTTTGCCGTTGACCCATTTCCTGGATTTCGCGGGCTGTTTGTTCCAGGTGATCTTTACTTCTTCCCACGAGTATGGTCGTATATCCCATCCGGGCCAGATCGATCGACAATTGTTTTCCGATTCCTCTGGAGGCTCCTGTGATCAGCGCTACTTTTTGTGTGGGAGACGTCATATTGGCCAATTATGAGATGAAAAGTACAAAAAAACGCTGTAAAATGTAAAATGCGAGGGCCATTTCATAAACAATCGGACTTCATGTCCTGATCCCTTAATCTGATAATCAGTAGCAGTTAATCGATCTTATTTTTATATTTTGAGACTCAAACATGAAATGTATAGTCAGATGAAACGAAGAGATTTTACCAAATTACTCTCAGCGGGAGGAGGTTTGTCGCTCACTCCCGTCCCTTTGTTAATGAATAGCTCCGGACAAATCAAACCCTTCGGAAATCGCCGGAATCATAATGACAAGCCCGGGGAGTTGTCCGCCGACGTGGTGATTGTAGGAGGCGGTCTCGGAGGGTGTGCTGCTGCATTAGCTGCCTGCCGAAATGGTCTCCGGGTTATCCTGACCGAAGAAACTAAATGGATCGGTGGTCAGATAGCTCAGCAAGGAGTGCCACCTGATGAACATTCCTGGATCGAGACCCACGGAGCTCCTGAATCGTACAGGGATTATCGCACCAGGGTGCGTGACTACTACCGTCGCAATTATCCCCTGACCGAGGAAGCCCGCAATCAGGAATTTCTGGATCCTGGTGATGGAGGCGTATCCAGGATTTGTCACGAACCACGCGTAAGTGTCGCGGTGCTTCTGGAGATGCTCCATCCATATATGAGCACCGGAAAATTGAGATTGTTACCCCATTACAAAGTTGTAAAATGCGACGTAGATGGAGATGAAGTCAGATCTGTAGAGGTATCGAACCCGGTCCAGGGGCATTCGGTAATTTTAAGTTCTCCGATATTCGTGGATGCGACTGAACTGGGAGATCTGCTGCCATTAACCGGCACCGAATACGTGACTGGTACCGAATCCAATAAAGAAACCGGTGAATTGCACGCGCCCGACAAAGGAAATCCCCAAAATCATCAGGCTTTCACATTATGTTTTGCCATGGACTATCAGCCCGGAGCAGACAACGTCATCGATCGCCCGGCAGATTATGATTTCTGGTCCCGGTATGTTCCCGATATGGATCCACCGTGGGCCGGTAAATTACTGGATCTGGATTATTCCAATCCCCGAACCCTCGAACCCAAACTGTTGGGTTTTCATCCGGAAAAGGCACAACTGGAGGGAGTCCTCAACCTATGGTATTACAGAAGGATGATCAGTAAAGCCAATTTTCAGCAGGGGTCCTACGAAAGTGACATCACGCTCGTCAATTGGCCCCAGAACGATTATTTCATGGGTAATCTGATCGATGTTTCGGATGAGGAATTTCATAAAACCCTTGAAGGAGCCCGGCAGTTGAATCTATCGCTTTTGTATTGGTTGCAGACCGAAGCTCCCAGGCCGGATGGGGGGCAGGGTTGGTCCGGATTGAGGTTGCGGCCCGATATCATGGGATCTGAGGATGGTATGGCCTTGTATCCATACGTTCGTGAATCCCGCCGGATCAAAGCAGAGTTTACCATCCTGGAGGAGCACGTGGGAAGAGAACAGAGAAAAATGGTAGCCGGATCAGAAAATGGAGACAAGGCAGCCACCTTTCAGGACAGCGTGGGCACCGGATATTATCACATTGACCTGCATCCGAGCAACAGAGGAGACAATTATATCGATTTTCATTCTCTCCCGTTTCAAATCCCCCTGGGAGCCCTATTGCCCATCCGGATGAATAATCTACTGCCTGCCAACAAAAATATCGGCACCACCCACATCACCAACGGTTGTTATCGTCTTCATCCCGTCGAATGGAGTATAGGAGAAGCGGTAGGGATGCTGTCGGCTTATGCATTGAAAAACCATATTCCTCCCCGGGCTGTCAGAGCAGATTCGACCCGTTTGACAGATTTTCAAAAGTGGATCCGGAGCCAGGGATTGGAGACTGAATGGAAGGAATAATGCGAAAGGTCAAATGAATAATGATCGAAATTTTCTTTTTCGACGTGGAATTTGGGGGTAATGGCTCCAGGAGATTGAAAAACACAGGATTCAACGGTATTAGCGGGAAACGGGTTTGGAGAGGTTAAATGGTTTTGAAAGGCTTAGAGCGTTTGGATGGCTGTAGAAAGATTCCCCGAAATACCGAACCCCAAGATCACTAACGTTCACAGGGTAATCAAACGGTCCTGTGCCCACGTGGTCCCGATCAAAATGGCATACTAATGGCCAGGTTGAGGTTGGAATTTTTCAGGTACTGACCGAAATTGGAATAGGCCCAGTAAGACCCATTTTCACGCTGATAAGGAAGTTTGAGTTTCACCCCCCAGTCGAGGCGGAGAATGAAAAATGTCAGATCCATTCTGATGCCCGTACCCGTCCCCACTGCAAATTGTTCCCAAAACCTGGGTGACAACCGAGTTTCTGGTCGATCGGCCTTGCCCAGGATCCAGATATTCCCTACGTCCAAAAACAAAGCACTGCTCAGTCGCCAAAACAGAGGAAACCTGTATTCTGCGTTCATTTCAATCTTGAGATCCCCCACGTTGGAATACGGTTGTGTACTTCCTTTTATTACGGTAGAATCCTGGTAAGCACCGGGACCCAATTCCCTGATACGCCAGGCCCGCATACTGGAAGGCCCCCCCAGGAAAAACTGTTTGACAAACGGGACAGACACCGAACCTGTAAGCGGAGTAGCCACTCCCACATTGAGCCGGGTCGCGATCGAGGTAGTGGCGGACAGATCTTTGGAGAACCTGCCATCCAGATCAATTTTGAAATATTTGGCGAAATCAAATTTGTTGAACAGCCGGATCGTATCGCTGAAACCATTGGCAATGGCGTTGGCTGCCAGAATTTCAAGCCCGGAGAATTCGAGCGTTCCAAAGAAGGAAAACTGTCTTTGCGCGTAGTCCTTGAGGCCGACGTGGGTAAACTGGGCGTTGCTAAACAACAAACTTGTGAATATTTGAGGGTCCAGGGATTTTCGGACAAATTCCCTATCCCTGATTTCTTCGATAAAACTGGGGAAGAGTTCGGGAAGGAATAAGCTCAGAGATAAATTATTGATCCTGAGATTGTTCCGACCTGCTGCCCAGTTGAAATTGTTTCCACCTTGGAGTAAGAAGGAGTGGTACTTATACAATAAATCGGTAAAGACGTATTCATAATTGAGGTCGATATTGCTGATTCCATTTTCACGAAGCGTGGTATAAAATTTTGGCGAAAAATGCGACATCAATTTATAGAACTTAAAATAGTCCACCGATCGGGGCAGAATCAGATTGTTCCTGAATCCCACTATAAAGGTTTGAACGGGTCCGGTGGCTATGGTGTCTTTGTTTAAGAACGGATTGAATTCGGCCTGGAATTGCAATCCGGTCGTATACGTTTCTCCACCGCCAAACGTATTCCGGTTGGACAATTCCGGTCCTGTGGATATTCCCAGAAGAGCCGAACGGGACGTATATTTGGTAGTGTTGAGGTCAAAGTCAACTTTAAGCTCATATTTTTTGGACGGCTGAAGGATGAAATAGATATTGAGTACGTTTGGATTTTCGGGGGAAGGGATCCTCTGGACTACGACGGAAGAATAAACGTTGTACCGTACTATATTTTGCCTGGCCGTTTCCAATGCCCCGGCGTTGAATACATCTCCCTCCCGGAAGGGAATGGCTGTATTCATGACCTCTCTGTTCAGTGATTTTACCCGGTCAAAATTCAGATGCTGGATGGCGTCGATGGTCGCCGTATCCCTGACCGGCTCAAATGAAAAAGGATTGTAATTGTGATCCACCACGATGTTCCCAAATTCGTATCTTCTGAGACCGATGCTGTCCGCATCGTTTAATATTTCAAAGTAAATATCGATCTGGTCAGCCAGTTTGATGGCCTGCGGTCTCTTGGATATATTCAAGGTCGTAAAGTAAGGATAGCCGTTATTTTGCATGATGGTGGCAATCCGGTTTTTTTCCTTATTGTAGGAATTCAGTGACAGCACCTGGTCGGGCCTCAGGAATGATTCTGATTCATAGGACTGGATGAGCCTGCGGATCGTTTCATTGGGATAATTGACTTCTTTGCTCGCTATGGTATAGAGAGGGCCGGTATCAATGTCATATTCAATGGTCGCTTTTTTGTTTTTGAGCCGGTCTGAAAATTCAACCTCCGCATCATAAAACCCTTTGTCCATTACGTACCTTGTGATCAGATCGGACGCTTCTTCCCCTATTCCTTCCTGATATATACTCGGTCTGGCAGCAGCCTGTTTGTACAGGAAATTACCCACAGATCCCGTATCCGCATCCTGAAACTTGTAGTATAGCCAGATACGCCAATTCCGATTCTCAATCCGCTGTAATGTATCCAGATAATATATCTCATTTTCCAGGATTTTTTTCTGACGGGCATCGATGGGCCCATTCACATTGATGGCGTAGTCGGACAGGAGATATTCATCCTCAGCCAAAAATTTAGTAACATTACATGAAGAGAGCAAGAAGAGGCATCCCATGACCGACAAAATGCAATATGCACTATATGTACTCTTCATAAATATTTTTCAACTTTTAAAGTAACCACAGGATGTTGCCTATATTGTCCAGGAATCAAATAAAGTTTATTCGTTCCTTAAAACAAAAGAAATACAGGTATAAATTCAAAAAATACCTGGTGGAAGGGGACAAGCAGATCCAGGATATACTCCGGTACAGACCTGAGACCATCGAATACCTGGTGACGACATCGGAACGGCCTCCTCTGTCCGAAACGACATCCGTGGAAATTTTTAAAACAGATTCCGATGGGTTTGGTGAAATCACCAGTCTTGTCCACCCACAAGGTATTCTGGCGGTTTGTAAAATTCCGGATCTCTTTATTTCCGGGCAATGGGACACCAATGGGTTTGGACTTTACTTTGATGCGATCCAGGATCCGGGGAATCTGGGAACCATGTTGCGTGTTGCAGAATGGTACGGAATACAACATATCCTGATAGGTCGTGGTACCGTGGATCCCTTTAGCCCCAAGGTGGTGCAGGCATCAATGGGCAGTCAATCGTTTCTTCATATGTATCAATGCGATGAATCCCAGGTAGAGAAAATGGCTTGTCCCATCCTGATTGCAGATATGGATGGCCGAAATGCTTATCAATTCGAATGGCCATCCAAAGGAATATTGATTATGGGCAATGAAGGACAGGGAGTATCTGATGCCTTTCGGAAAATGGATTCTTTTCGGATCACTCTACCATCCACTCCGGACAGTCGAACGGAATCTCTCAATGTAGGAATGGCCTGTACCGCATTACTGACCCTCCGCCATCTCCATGTCCATTCCGGATATCAGCAGGAATGAAAGTCGGTCAGGGTCTGAATATTCTGTTTCATTCTTGGGATTATTCCAGACATCCGAGTTGATCCATAAACGTGGTGATGGGGTAAATCGGGTATTCCTCAAAACCTCTTTCCCAGTACACGACCGCTTTCAGTACGGGTTCATTCCGGAGTAATTTTATCTGCCGGGGATGGAGTAGAAACAACGATTGCATTTCGTAGACATTTGTTTCTTTATTCAATACCCAGTTTGATTCCTGATTGTTGTACAGAGTGACGGACTTATTATCAGCCAGGTAAAAGCGGATGGCTCCGCTGGATCTCAGACGCCCATAACTGGCCTGGGGACTTCGTGCATTCCAGAAAAATTTAATGGTAAGATAGGTGTATCCTCCATTGAACCGAAACATTTTGCTGTCAGCGTACAGTAGGTCTTTTCCAGGCAAATAGGGTTTGATATGAGGAGCTGTAAAAGAAAATAAGTGTTGCCAGGATAGTTCTTTCTTGCGATTTCCAGTTGCCGGATCCCTGCCATCGAAAATGACTTCGCAATCATGAGAAACCTGATTTGGCCGGATGGGCAGTAAAGCAGAAGTCTTCGGTTCCTGCAGATTAACCACCATTTTTTTGCGTTTAAAAATAGAAGGAAAAGTGTCCAGATTTGTTCGCCTTATCCCTTCCCGGGCTGGGAAGGTCTCCTCATCCGGGAGGAAGGACGATATTTCAAATTTAGAAAAACCGTTACTGCCTATCCCGGGGGAGTGGTACATCATAAAAAGAAAACCCAGTAAAAGCAACGTATACCTGGTATGAGCACTCTTTATATTTTTCATTTTATGCAAATATGTCTTACATTAGCCGCATTCACTGAATGAAACAATCGATGGATATATCAGGAAAATCTGGCACCTGCAGGATATCTTTACTGGATTGTTCGCACTTAAAAATTAAAGATATACATTTTATATGGCAACATTAAACGATTATTGGACCAGTCGGAAAACTCAGAATCTGGAAGAATTGCTGGAATTTCTGAGAATCCCGTCCGTGTCAGCTGATTCAAAGTATAAAAGTGACGTTCGTCAGGCTGCGGAATGGTTGAAACAGCAGATGGAAAAAGCTGGCATCGATACGAAGATATACGAGACCAAAGGTCACCCGATCGTATATGGTGAATATACGGTCGACAAAAACAAACCTACGGTCTTGTTTTATGGTCATTACGATGTCCAGCCTCCCGATCCTCTGAGTTTATGGGAGACAGAGCCTTTTGATCCGGTGATCAAGAAAACAGAAATCCATCCTGAGGGTGCTATTTTTGCCCGGGGATCCTGTGATGACAAAGGTCAACTATATATGCAAGTGAAGGCTGTAGAAGGATTGATTGAAAATGACATACTCGACTGTAACCTCAAATTTGTTTACGAGGGCGAAGAGGAAGTAGGATCTGATAATCTGGACCTGTTTTGTGTGGAGCATAAGGAAATGCTGAAGTCTGACGTGATCCTGATATGCGATACGACTATCCTGGCCAGGGATCAGCCTACCATCACGACCGGATTGCGGGGTATGAGCTATCTCGAAGTCAAAGTGACGGGCCCCCGGGTGGATCTCCACAGTGGTGTCTATGGGGGAGGGGTGGCCAATCCAATTAATGTTTTGGCCGGCATGATTGCAAAAATGCACGACGAGAATGGGAGGGTGACCATTCCCGGTTTCTACAACGACGTGGAGGACGTATCCGCGGAGGAACGAAAAGCCATGAATCAGGCTCCCTTTGATCTGGATTCCTATAAAAATCATTTGGGCATAAAAGAGGTGGCAGGAGAAAAGGGATATACTACTTTGGAACGAACTTCTATCCGGCCTACGCTGGATGTGAACGGTATCTGGGGTGGTTATACGGGGGAAGGCGCCAAGACCGTCCTGCCTTCTGAAGCGAATGCCAAGATCTCCATGAGATTGGTACCCAATCAGGATCCTGATAAAATTACCGAACTCTTTACAGAATATTTTAAAAGCATCGCGCCGGACACGGTAATCGTGGAAGTCCATCCGCATCACGGTGGCCGACCTGCCGTAACCCCGGTGGATTCTGTAGCGTACCGGGCGGCCAGTAAGGCTATGACCCGATCATTTGGCAAAGAGCCTATTCCAGTTCGCGGAGGGGGAAGTATCCCGATCGTTGCTATGTTCAAGGAGATTCTGGGAGCAGATTCTATTTTGATGGGATTTGGGCTGGATTCAGACGCGATTCACTCTCCCAACGAACACTACGGATTGTTCAACTATTACATCGGAATCGAAACCATTGCCGAATTTCTGGTCCAATACGCAAAAGATGCTTTCGGGAAATGAGAATTGACATTATTGCAGCAGTACCCGAACTTCTTGAATCCAGTTTGAATCACAGTATGATGAAACGGGCTCAGGATAAAGGCTTGCTGGAGATCCATACCCATGACCTGAGAGAATTTGGAATAGGGAAGTACCGTCAGATTGATGATTATCCGTACGGTGGGGGAGCCGGGATGGTCATGAAGGTGGAACCTATTTTTGAATGCATCGAATCGTTGCAGTCCCAGCGAAAATACGATGAAGTTATTTATCTGACTCCGGACGGTCAGACGCTTCAGCAGTCCCTGGTCAACAGACTGTCCCTGAAAGGCAATCTGATCATGTTGTGTGGTCATTACAAGGGAGTGGATCAACGGGTAAGGGATGAGCTGATCACGATGGAAATTTCGATCGGCGATTACGTACTGAGTGGAGGTGAATTGGCAGCGGCTGTACTCACCGATGCGATCGGGCGGCTTATTCCGGGTGTTCTCAATGATGAATCCAGTGCGTTGGAAGATTCATTTCAGGACAATCTTCTCGCACCACCGGTATATACCCGACCTCCGGTATTTCGGGGGATGGCAGTACCTGAGGTTCTTTTATCCGGACACGACGCCAGGATTAGAGAATGGCGGGAACAGCAGGCCTGGAAATTAACCAAAGCCAAAAGGCCTGATTTGTTGGAATGACTATTAGCAATAAACCATTTCAAAATTTGACTGCCCTCCTGCGGTTTGAAGCGCTTGGTGCGTTTGGGGTTTATTGCAATTCCCAATTTCTGAAATGTGAAAGATCATTTTTGTCCTCCTGCTCAGCGGCAAGGCCCTTCCACCCACTCCTT
>CALEIL010000280.1 GCA_937876435.1 uncultured Bacteroidota bacterium | reverse complement strand
GTGTCCACTCAGGGGCTCGAGGCTCGCAAAAAGATTATCTCCAATTCTGCGAATGGGACTGCCATTAATGCGGAAGATTTTGTGCGATTTACCACAGATGAGGGCAGGGAATTTGTGAAAAATCAAAAGGTGGTCTATATTTTTCACAATCTGATCGACAAAACCGGTGATGATAAAATAACTGAAAGTCAGGTAAGTGCAGCCGTGGAAGAGGAAATGGAATTTCTGATCAATGTAATCAAAAGCATTGCATCATACAACGGGACCAATATGATTTTGACCTCCGACCACGGCTTTATTTATGACCACAATCATTTGCACGAATCTGAATTTCTGACCACTTCTCCTGAAGGTAAGATCTGGAAGAAGAACCGAAGGTTTGTCATTGGTCAGGAGCTGAAGGTGGAAGGCGGATTTGTTGTTCTTGATGGTCCAACCCTGGGTTTACAGGAAGGAATACAGGTGGCATTTCCCAAAGAACTGAAAAGACTAAGGATCAGCGGGGCGGGTTCACAGTTTGTTCATGGGGGACTGAGTCTCCAGGAAATCATTGTGCCCGTGATCAGGATTAAAAAGCTGCGAACCAATACGGTAGTTCAGACTCATGTGGATATTATTCATCATAGCAAGGACATCACAAACAATATCACACCTATCCATTTTATCCAGAGCGTTGCTGTGGAGCCGGGCGTTTTGCCTCGTACTATAAAGGCCTACTTTAGAGGACCGGACGGAGAGGTGCTCACCGATATTTTTGAACGGACATTTGAATCCTCCGAAACAGAGAACAGAAACCGGGAGGTGATACATCGATTTCATTTTTTATCCAGGGCGAGTACGCAATACCGAAATGAAAAAATACAACTGGTGCTGGAGGAACCGATTGAAGGAAGTTCCAGGTATAGAGTTTATAAAACTTTTGATTTCAGAATGCGTACGACCATAGAGCGGGATTTTTAACTTCCTTAGCCGTTTCATTCTAATTTACCTATTTTTGGAGTAGGACAGAATTTTCGCTATTCTAACCAAAACCAATGTAATGGACGCAATAAAGAAACAAGAAAAAGTGCACACCTGGTTTGCAGGGAAGGTGGTGCGAAAAGATCTCACGAAGCTCATTAAAGGAAATGCCGTGGTTCCAACCTACGTATTGGAATACCTGCTCGGTCAATACTGCGCTACGGATGACGAAGCCACCATCAATTCCGGGATCGAATCCGTGCGGCAGATCATTGCTGACCATTATGTAAACCGTGATGAATCTCAACTGATTAAATCCAAAATCCGTTCTAAAGGTTCCTATCGGGTCATCGACAAGGTTTCGGTCAAGCTCAATGAAAAAAAGGATCAGTATGAGGCAACCTTTGCCAATCTGGATATTCGCGATGTCCCATTGTCAGATGACTTTATAAAGAAACACCAAAAATTGTTGACGGGTGGGGTATGGTCCATCGTCAATCTGGAGTATTTTTTCAGTGATGAAAGGGAAGCTAAGCCCTGGATTGTGGAGTCCTTAAAGCCGATACAGATTAGCTCAATCGATATGGAGGAGTTTTTACGGGCACGCCATAACTTCACAACCGAAGAGTGGATCGATTTGCTAATGCATACGATCGGTCTGGATCCCGATGAGTTCTCTGAACGTTCCAAACTCATCCAATTATCGCGCCTCGTGCCGTTTGTAGAACGAAACTATAACCTGATTGAACTGGGTCCTAAGGGTACCGGAAAATCCCACATTTTCTCTGAATTGTCACCTCATGGAATTTTATTATCTGGGGGTGAGGTAACCAAAGCCAAATTGTTTGTCAACAATACCACGGGTAATATTGGATTGGTGGGTTACTGGGATGTCGTGGCCTATGACGAGTTTGCCGGGAGAAGCAAAAAGCCAGATCGTGGTCTGGTGGACATTATGAAAAATTATATGGCCAATAAAAGCTTTTCGCGGGGAACGGATATGTATACAGCCAGCGCGAGTATGGCCTTTGTGGGCAATACTGATTCTTCCGTGGAGTATATGATGTTGAATAGTCATTTGTTCGATTCTCTGCCGGATGTTTACAAAGATTCCGCATTCCTGGATCGAATTCATGCTTATCTACCCGGATGGGAAGTTCAGAAACTCCGGTCGGAGATGTTTTCCTCGGATTTTGGATTTATCGTGGATTATCTGGCTGAGGTATTGAAGGAACTCAGAAAGCAAGATTTTACACAAGCTTTTCGCCCCTACTTTGAACTATCTCCTTCCTTGACCACCCGGGATCGGGATTCTATAGCCAAAACACTGTCGGGGTTGTTGAAGATTATTTTTCCGCACGGAGAGTTCCAGAAAAAGGACGTAAAGCACCTGCTCGAATTTGCCATCGAAATGCGAAAGCGCGTAAAAGAGCAACTGATCCGGATTGATAGCACTTTTGAGAAAGTCCATTTTTCCTACCAGCCGGTCGAAGGTGGTAATGAAGTATTCGTTCCATTACTGGAAGAATTGAATTATCCTCACGCAAAATCTGATCGGGCCACATCCAATGGCATGCGAGGGAGTCGCGCCAAGGATGGACTTTTGGGTATAATCGAGGAAGAAGAGGTGGTTTCGAGGGAAGATGCTCGTGATGATGTAGACTTGAAAGAGGATCACATAGGTATTCGCGAC
>CALEIL010000279.1 GCA_937876435.1 uncultured Bacteroidota bacterium | reverse complement strand
CATGATCCGCAGGGTTTGCTCCGATTCAGATTCATTGTTCGGATTGGATTTCTTGGAGTCGGAACAGCTCGCCGCATATAGCATTACCAAAGGTAGAAGCCAGAATGTTTTCAGTATCATGAACGTAATTATAAAATCATAGATTCAGGTTTTCTCTATCGGTCACCCAAACACAAATATACCGATAATCGGATTAAATTCCTTAGAATCCAGAAGTGTTTTCATTCACCATTTTACTTCAATGCTTCCACGTTCGGTAGATCCTGGCTGGTTTGGTCTTGGGATTTCACCCCATATATGCTTACTGAACTTTTCGCTCTCCTACGCAACTTTTTATGATCAAATCACATTATATTCAAACTATGGAAAAGGTACTCTTCCTCTTTTTGGCATTTACGTGGAGCATCCCTATGTACACGGGATTTGCTCATTTTGCGGTCCCACAATACCAGAACGATTCTATGAAAATATTTTATGATTTTGAGGTGAATTCCATTGATGGTGAGCCGTACGATTTACACCTGTTGGAAGGAAAACGCATATTGGTGGTCAACACGGCCAGCGAATGCGGTTATACCCCGCAGTATGCTCAGCTACAGGAGTTATACGATAATTTCAACGGAGAGGAGTTCGTAATTCTTGGTTTTCCCGCAAATAACTTTGGCGGCCAGGAGCCGGGCAGCAATACCGAAATCCAGGCTTTTTGTCAAAAAAACTACGGCGTAACATTTCCCATGATGGAAAAGATATCGGTCAAAGGTGATGATGCCCATCCGTTGTATCTATGGCTTACCCGGAAGTCCCATAACGGGGTGGCCGATGCGGAGGTTTCCTGGAATTTCAACAAGTTTCTGATCGATGAATCAGGGAAATGGGTCGCGCACTATGACTCCAGGGTCCAACCCCTGGACCCGCGGTTAATTGATTTTGCCAGAGGGGAATGAAAATTAACACACCATCATTTTTATCCATTTTTCCAACCACAATAGGGAAAGGGATCACAGCAGATCAGAAGAAATTTGGATAGTAACTGATGTGGTCATTTCATGTTAGTGATATCTTATAACAACGACCCAATAGGGATATTATTTATTCGGCTTTATAGACCTCCAGTTCGGCCAGCATAGCATACACACTGGATCCACTTTGTGCATTGTACCGGATATACCGGGCGGGACCAGGTTCAAATTCATTCAATTGGCCGTCGTCGGTCTGATTGTCAATTTCAAAAGTACCCTTGTCCATCCAGTTCTCATGATCTTCGCTAATCAGGATTTGAACAAGGTTCTGAGCCGAGCCATTACCCCGTCTTCGGAACGACTCAACCGCACCCACATTGTAGGTTTCCCCCAGGTCCAGGATAAAGTAGTGCGGGTAATCCGGTTGCGATGATTGCCACTGTGTATGCCAGAAAGTACCCAAATTGCCATCGATCGCAGCTATCGCCAGTCCGTTGTGAGGATTATCTGCATTGCCTTCAGCGGGTTCCTCAGAATCTACTTCTGTGATCGTCCATTTGGATTTGTCAGTTAGCAGACTGAGTACGACCGGTATGGGCAGGGTCAGCGTGTCGTACCGGGTATAAAAAGTATCGATAGCCCGGGGTTCGGGGATATAATGAGTCCGGTACGTCAGGGTAGAGCCAGGAGTCCAATCATCCGTCATGAAAATCTCCTGATTACCGTTGATAATCCGTGTAACGGGTTGTTGGGTCTTGTCCACATAGTTGAGTTCAAAAAGGACGGCTCCTTTGGGGGGTTGACCCCACGTGGTTACCAAAGTATCGCCTCCCCGGACACTGATATCAAGCAATAACCGATTGTTGAGTCCTGACTCGTATCTATCCCCATACGCGGTACCCACTGTTTGGACACGGACAGATTTGTTCCCATCCTTATCGACATTGTACAGGTCGATAAAATATGATTTTTCCTCGAGGTTGTCGATTTCGATGATCACCGAGTCCAGTTGGCCGGAGGGGTTGACGTCTATTAGCCTGGAAGCTCTCACCGTCCCGCATTTTAAGATAGGATCGTCACCTACCGCGATTCCGGATCTCAATTCAATATTATTTTTTCAGAACCGTGACCGAACGGGTTCACCGCAACCTACACCGTACAGATAGTTGAAGAAGATAACCCACCATTATGGCACAGAAATGCCATCGACCACACTGTGGAAGTCTTTATTAGAGCATTGTAAGGAAGACACGACTATCCCAGCCGCTCTTTCACCAGACTGGCGATGGTTTTGCCATCGGCTTTACCACCCAATTCAGCCTGAGCGATCCCCATGACCTTGCCCATGTCCTTCATGGAGGTGGCGTTGACCTTAGTGATGATAGCATCTATCCGGGCTGTGATTTCTTCCAGGCTCATTTGTTCGGGAAGATAGGCCTGAATATGTTCAATCTCTGACTGCTCCTTGGCTGCCAGATCAGATCGGCCTTCCCTGGAATAAATATCGAGTGATTCCTGACGGGATTTGACCATTTTCTGAATGATCCTGATTTCACGGGCTTCATCGATCGCCTCCCCGCTGCCATCGGTCTTTGCCAGTAATATTTCCGATTTGATGGCTCTCAGAGCCCTTAGTTTGTCCGCATCCTTGGATTTCATCGCCTGGATCATGTCTTTTTGGACCTGTTCTTCTAAGCTCATATATTAATGGTTTGATTATGCTGTCGTCAGTCCCCTGGCTTTCAGGACAACATAAGGTCATATAATTTCAAGTTCACCTTTGCTGTTGGCGCTGATGATCAGGTCGGCCATACCAATAAACAGCCCATTGTCTACCACCCCAGGGATCATATTGAGTCTGACTTCGAGCGATTGCGGATCGTCGATCAGACCAAAATCGGAGTCCAGGATATAGTTTCCGTTATCGGTCATAAAAAATCCATCGTCTGCTTCGCGCAAGGTGGTTTCACCACCCAGTTTTTCGATCTGCATAGCCGTTACCTCCCACACAAAGGGCACCACTTCGACAGGCACCGTAAACGCACCCAGTCGATTGACTTTTTTGGAGTCGTCAATGATGATGATGTACTGGTCTGAGATAGCACCGATGATTTTTTCCCGGAGTAGAGCGCCCCCTCCGCCTTTGATCAGGTTTTTATCAGGATCCACTTCATCTGCTCCGTCTATCGTAATATCCAATTTCGATACTTCGTGTTCTTCCATCAGGGGAATGGACAGTGATTCTGCCAGCTCTCCCGAAGCTACCGAAGTGGGAAAACAAGTGATCTTGAGTCCGTTCTGAACCATGGTTCCCAGTGCCTGGATCGCAAACGAGGCGGTAGAACCGGTGCCCAGACCCACCTTCATTCCATTCTTGACGTATTCTGCCGCTTTTTCACCGACTAATTTTTTTGGATTGGCCATGGTTTTATGATTTTTGTATCTATGCACAAAGAAACAAAGTAAACTCCAAAGATCAATTTCTTTTCTCCACTTTTGGTGGTTCCGGTATTCCGCGTTGAATATCGGGGTTGTTCCTGATTTGTTCCAGCACATTTTTCACAGCCGCATCCAATTGGGGATCTTTTCCACGTGCCAGTGCGGGAGGATCCTCCGGAATCACGATA
>CALEIL010000278.1 GCA_937876435.1 uncultured Bacteroidota bacterium | reverse complement strand
GGCGGAAAATTTGGACCATTCGACGGCCAAATGTTCATCGGGGAGATGAACCGGGACCGGATCGTCCGCGTGATGCTCGAAGAAGTGAACGGGGAATTCCAGGGCGCGTGTGTCCCATTTATCGATCATCAGGGACTGAGAATGGGTAACAACCGATTGACTTTTGGCCCCGATGGTAGCTTGTGGGTGGGACAGACCGAACACGGATGGGCCGGTGCGCACGGGATCCAGCGCATCCGATTTACCGGAAAAACGCCATTTGACATTTATACGATGAACCTTACCCGCGAAGGGTTTGATCTCACTTTTACCCAACCCGTCACGCAGGCCGCCCTTGATACCGCGACCCTTCAGGTACGGCATTACTACTACGATTATTACAAGAAGGATCTATCCGAACCGGTGGATAAATCCATCCAGATCGATGTACAGGATGTCGCGATAGAAAAGTATGTAATTTCGGATGATGGGAAAGTGGTGTCTCTGATACTGGAGGACTTGAAGCCGGGCTATATATATGAACTCAAGGTGGACAACCTTTATAGTTCTACAAAAGAACATTTGGTCAATAATTTGATTTGTTATACCTTAAATCACTTGAAGTGAATCTATCATCCAATTACATACAATCTTTATAGTATGAAAAATAAACTCAACCGCAGAGATTTTTGCCAGAAAACCTTATTTTCTTCCATAGCGTTAGCGTTACCGGGATCTACCAGTTTGCTCTACAAATACGGACAAGAGGCCACTGAAGCCCAAAAAGGTCCCCAGATCGTGGATACCTTCGTTCACTTATTCGACTGGCCATTTCGAAGACTGAAATACGCTGATACTAGTCAATTGATCCAAAAACTAAAAAAGCATCAGATATCCGAAGCATGGGCAGGTAATTTTGAGGCTTTGTTTCACAAGGATATCGATGGCACCAACCGTCGTCTTATGGAAGAATGCCAACGGAAAGGCTCTGGTTTTTTCAAACCGGTCGGATCGGTCAATCCCACCTGGCCTGACTGGGAAGAGGATCTTCGCCGGTGTGATGAAGAATATCACATGGCGGGCATCCGGGTTCATCCGGATTTTCAGATGATTGATTTATCATCTCCGGAGTTTCTCCGGCTCGTGACCCTGGCGACGGAGAGGAATATGTTCGTGCAGATCGCCGGAGACCTGGAGGACCCCAGGCATCATCATCCACTGGTTCAGGTTCGGAGAGCCTCGTTTGAACCCATCGTGGAGGTCGCCAGGGCTGTTCCCAAAGCCCGCATCCAACTGGTTCATTGGAACCGGAAGGTGGGAGCCGCTCTTCTTCAAAAATTGGTCGAACAACCCAATATCATGTTTGACACTTCCCGGATAGAAGGGGCTGGTGAACTGGGAGCTTTAATCAATGGAGATTCGTGGTATGGACCCGCCGAAAAAATTTCTTCTGAACGGTTTTTATTCGGTTCCCACGCGCCGTTTTTCGCCGTGGAATCCGCTTTGTTCAAATTATTTGAGCATTACATGACCGTCGGTCAACTCGAGAATGTCATGTTGAAAAATGCCAATAAATTTTATAATGTCTGAAATCAGAAAATCGATGAACAACAATAAATTTGAATTTGATCCACGCCAGTATGGATTGCCCGATGTGGCCAAATTGAAAGAATACCGGATTTGGGATACACATTATCACGGATATCTGACCAGTGACCCGGATCCGATTGCTTACAACGAAAAAATGCTGAAATACGTTCGACGAATGGGCATCGAACGGGTGATATCGGTGGATATCGGAGGCACGCTTTCGAGGCCGTTGGATCCCAAACCGTACGATGATAGGAAACGAAAATTCCTGGAGGAAAGTACCGATTATTTTTCTGGTATCATCCCCATTGACCCTGGATTTCCGGAGGAAAGCGTGCAAAAGATGGTGGATTGGATCGAAACCGGTCCATGCATCGGGATCAAATACGTGGGAGGCAATCAACTCGGAGTTACCTGTGATCATCCGAACAACGATATGATTATCCAAAAGGCTATCGAACTGGATGCAGTAGTTTATATCCATACCTGGATCAAAACGGGTGGTGAACCCAGGTGGCTGGGAGGTGCAAATCTCGATGGGGAGTCCACTCCCTGGCACGTGGTCAAACTCGCTGAACGATTCCCCGAAAAGATCCTGATCTGCGGTCACGCCGGGGGAGATTGGGAGCCGGGTATCCGGGCGATTCGATCATCGGAAAATGTATTTATGGAATTTGCCGGAGCCGATCCACAATCCGGCGGGGTGGATATGGCGGTAAATGAATTGGGATCCGACCGCATCGTGTGGGGAGGCCATGGACCCAGCCGTTCCTTTTCCACCGAACTGGCCAAGGTCCTGGAAGCCGATTTGAATGAGGAGGAACGGAAGAAAATCTTTGGCCGGAATTACCGGGGGTTGGCCCAACGAATATTTAAGAAAAAAGGCATCGATATTGAAATTTAAAAACTAAACTTCAGACCACGTTTTCCACCCCTAATTGTGCCATTTGGCTTATTCGGGGCTTTTGAAGTTCAACACCTACAGCGGTACGTGTTTTGCGTCCCCCATTTTCCTTTCTGGAGCTGGAACGCATTGAGAGCCGTAGGCTCGGTTCATGTGATAGCCCCCGGTTTCAACCGGGGGTTTAGAGAGAATCCAACGAATTGAGAGCCGTAGGCTCGGTTCATGTGATAGCCCCCGGTTTCAACCGGGGGTTT
>CALEIL010000277.1 GCA_937876435.1 uncultured Bacteroidota bacterium | reverse complement strand
CGGAATGGGAAAGTCCTTCCCCCGGAGCAAATCATCGTCTTTCCTGTCCACGGGCTGTTCCACCAGTTCGATCCCCCACTCCACCAGCCGGTCGATCCGCTCATCCAGACCCTTCACCGTCCAGCCACTATTGGCATCGATGCGCAAATCACCCGAATATCTCTTCCGGATCGCCCCCAGCAAATCCATATCCCCTTCGAAACCCATTTTCAATTTCAGCACGGGCCAGTTCCAATTCAGTTTTTCTTCCCAGTCACCTTCCGTGATAGTAAGACTGGATAAGGCCTTGACCTCCCGACTTCCTCCCACCAGTTGCCAAACGGGCAGTTTTTTCAATTTCCCATACAGGTCATACAGCGCACAATCCACCGCCGACATCAAAAATAAATCGGGCGTGTACTCATCCATCAGATGCTGGAACAATTCCCACGGGGTCCAGTCCTTCCCGACTTCTTCCAAATGGAGCAATATCCTGTTCAACTGGTCCATGATCACATCCTCCTCCTTTCCGTAATACGGAACGAAACTCATTTCACCGAAGCCTTTCACCCCGTCCTGCGACAATTCAATGATCAACCCCTCGCGCTCATAAAATGTGCCGTACGACAATTTGAACGGGAATACCAGTGGATAGAGCATTCGATTGATCCGTCCTTTCATGATCCTTCCTGATTGATGAGTGAATCAACGTATGCGTTGGCATCCTCCGGGGACAATTGCTTGAAACGGTCAGAAGCCAATGGTTCGTCGTCGCTTTTGGTCCATTCCTTGAGCCGTTTGACATCCGAACTCCATCTGCTCCCTTCTGAATATTCCACCCCTTTGAAATCCCGGACTTTGTACAGCGAATGCGCGCCATAACACGTCCCGAGGTAGCAATGCTTCCTTCCGGTTTCTTTGGATTGCCTGATCATATCCAGCATCATAAACTTGCCCAGGGGAAGGTCCTGAAAATCCTCCAGCTCGTAAAAACTGTACCAGTAATGGACCAGGTCTTCGTTTTGCCCGACGAACACGTATCCCGCCCTTTTCCCCTCGATGTTATATACGACGATGTCCGTCAGAAAGGGGGAACCGAGTATATATTCCAGGCGGTCCGCCTCCATTTCCCCGCCTTTGAACCGTTGGCGGCTGTAATCGCTGCAAAAACTGACAAATCCTTCGTCCTCCCTGTCAAATTCCGTAACAGGAACCCAGTTCACTTCAACGTTCAGATTCTCAAATTTTCGCTGGACTCGTCTGTTTTCTGACCCTGGTTCGAAGGTGGCCAGGTCGATCCGCACGCTTCTGGCTTTGTAATAAAGGTAGTGATCGAGGTCGACGTTTCCCGTGTATGGCAAAAATCCGGCGTCGTAAATTTCCGACATTTCTTCCCTGGCGCGGTACACCGCATAGGGCACGTAGGAAAAGGTGTAGGAAGAATAATCCTTGATGTATTCCGAGTAAAATAGCTTCATAAAATCCGTTTCAAAATAATTCAGCACCAAGATATGAAACCCACAGGCATTCAGGCGAATAAATCCGTCAGAACTTTCCACCAAAAGGTTGTTTCTATCTTTTTTAATATCTTAGCGTAACTTGTGGTAAAATATTTGTGTGAAATATGAATGCAACCTCATTTGTCCTGGCTGGTGGAATAAATCTTTCTGATCCTTACGTACTGCTGAGTGCAGCGTGTATCGTATTGATTCTCAGCTATTTTTTCAACAGGCTGGCTGAAAGGACCAATGTGCCGTCGGTTATCCTGCTGATTATTCTGGGGATCCTGATCCGGTTTGGTATCGAACAAACCAGTTTTACCATGCCCAATCTTATGCCCTACCTGGAGATTCTGGGCATCGTGGGTTTGATTATGATCGTTCTGGAGGCGGCGCTGGATCTGCGCATAGAGAAGGAAAAATACAATCTGATTGGCAATTCGATTCTGGTTGCCACGCTCTGTTTGTTTACGACCACGTTTGCGGTAGCCTGGGTGCTCAAGGTGCAGTTGGATATATCCTTTGACATTGCGTTTCTCTACGCCACGCCGTTGTCGGTCATGTCGAGTTCGATCACTATTCCGAGCGTAACGGGTTTGATCCAGGAGAAAAAAGAATTTATGATCTACGATTCCGCCTTTTCGGATATCATAGGGATTTTATTGTTCTATTTTGTGATATCCTACATCAACGAAGGAGGGATGGCGGCCACTTCCCAGTTTGTGGTCAGTCTCATTCTCACGATTTTGGTGGCGTTGATTGCTACGGCCGTTTTGATCTATTTGTTCAAGGATCTGAAGAGCCAGACCAAACTTTTCCTTCTGACTTCCAACCTGGTATTGTTGTACAGTCTGGGGAAATTGTTCCATCTGTCGCCTCTGATCATTATCATGGTCTTTGGTATGGCGCTGGCCAACCACAAAAAATTTGAACCATTTCTCAAGAAATACGGTATTTCGACCGACAGTCTGGGCAGGATCGAAAAGGAATTCCATCTGATTACGCTGGAATCTGCCTTTCTGATCCGCACCTTTTTCTTCGTCGTATTTGGGATGACGATCGACGTGGCCAACCTGCTCAATCTGGAAGTATTCCTGATCAGTCTGGCTGTGGTATCGTGTATATTTATTTTCCGGGCCATCATGCTTTATTTCTTCGCCCGGGAAAATTTCTTCCCCGAAACGTACATCGCCCCGCGGGGATTGGTCACCATTCTATTGTTTTTCCAGATCCCTGATGATCTGATCAGGCCCGAAGTCAAGCCCGGGATATTGCTCTATGTCATCATTCTGACCAGCGTTGTTATGACGTATTATCTGATCAAGGATAAAATGATCCGGGACAAGAACAACCAAGAGGAAGGCAACGAACCCGTAGCTGTGGTGGAAGAGGCCCCGCCGAAGTTGGATCCGGTAGAGACATAACGGTATGCATGGTCCGCGGAGCGAACCATGCAGTTGGATCATGGACCGCGGAGCGAACCATGAGTTTGTCGGCTACGCCGGTTTGTGCGCTTCGCGCGTTTGGTTGAAACCCGGCTTCAGATGTAATTCTGCATGGTCCGCGGAGCGAACCATGCAGTTGGATCATGGACCGCGGAGCGAACCA
>CALEIL010000276.1 GCA_937876435.1 uncultured Bacteroidota bacterium | reverse complement strand
CCGGATCCCGAATCTCTTTTAGTCGGTTAAAAAGCTCGGCTGCCTCTTCCGGACTTTGTGTTTTATCCAGGTATTTTCCGAGCAGGTAATTTATTCTTTCGATTTGTTTCACTATCTTTAATTAAGGCTTCAAATAGCATTTCGACCCACCAGACGGTATGCTGTTCAAAAATTGTGGTATACAAGACGATCGAAAAACTTCAACATACTAGTGAAGTGTCAAAAAATTTTAAATTTGGATTTTAACCCAATAAATCGTTCTTTTGGATAATAAGGATTGCCTAAAAGGAAAATAGTAAGGTGAACTCAAAATCATTATTTAACAGGTATAGGGACAAAGTCCTGGGCTTTTTTATCCAATTTCTCCACGACGAGGAATTGGCCAAAGACCTGGCACAAGATGTGTTTTTGAAACTCATCGAGAAGAAAGAAGCCCTTGATGACATCAGTGACCTGGATGGCTATATCTACCTCATGTGCCGAAACCTGGCTTTTGATCATCTCAAAAAAGCATCACACGATTCCAGGTATCGGAAATTCATCCTCCAGGCTGGTCAAAAATCCCAGAACCCAGAAATTATCCGCCAAATCGATGTAGACCATTACCGCACCGTTCTGGAAGAATCCCTAAAACATCTTCCCGATCAGCAGCGATTGATTTTCAATCTCAGTAAGAGAGAAGGCCTCTCCCATGAAAAAATTGCCGAAATGCTCGACATCTCACCGCATACGGTGCGCAATCATCTTTACCAGGCTCTCAAAAATATCAGGGCAACCACCAATCCCAATATTGATTTGATCGTAATATTGGCATACCTGGTGTCCGGACTTTTGTTTTTTTGAGCAAATCGCGTGCGTCCTAACATATGTATTGGTCCGAAAAACTGTCACAAAGTCTTCATCGTGAATTTCATTGAACTTCAGACCGGAATAGGCCTTCCCGGAATAAATTCAAAATTCATTTTTCCCGAATTCACTCTCGATAAACCGGGATTCGTTCTTCCGTGAATTGAATGAATAGCTTAGATTGATCGAGATCACATCCACTTCGTATATATAATTGGTCGTAGTGAAGAATTCACCGGGCCGGTATGTGGTAATTCTTTGTTCATTGGTTTTGAGCAGCCCCATATCCATGTTCTGCCATTGGGCGGTGAGGACCAGTCGATTGTCGAGGAAAGATTTCCTGACCGACAAATTGGGAGAATAAAATTCCGAATCGACCCCTTGGGCAGTGTTGCGGTCCGACAAATAATTGAGGTTCCACTGCAGGCTCCACGTATCGGACAGATTATATCCCAGATTTATATTCAGTGAATGAACCCAGCTCGAAGTATGAATCGGCCGGTTGTCAAAATGTCCATCGATCGTGTATTTATACAAATTGCCCCCGGCGAAAACATTGAACCGATCGGATAGATTCCATTCGTTGCCCAGCTCGATTCCCACCGCATTCCCCAGTCCGACATTGGCGTATATACGATTTAGTATCGTGTCATTGTAGATCGTATTCACCCGGTTGATCAGGTTCTCCGTTGAACGGTAATACACATTGGCAAACGATGAATGCTCTCCATAAAATCCGACGATCCCCGCCTCCATCACATCGATAAACTCGGGACGCAATTCCGGGTCACCCTGCTCCAGGGTTTCCGAATGTTCCCGCTCGGGGAAAGGATTCATTTTGAAGGTCGTGGTTCTTTGCACCCGCTTACTGTACGACGCTTTCAGTTTCAAATGATTGTTGACGCTGTATTGTATGTTGGCAGAAGGAAATGGTCTCACAAAATCATAGTTGTACAAGGTGTCTATGAGCCCCTTCTTATCCTGTAACCCGAGATTTCTGTCCATAGCCTCCACTCTCAGGCCCAGTCCATACGCCCATTTTCCGGATTCACCGGAGAATTGACCGAATAGGGAATGTATACTCCTTTTCAAATTCACTTCGCTGGAAAATTCGGGCACCAATTCAAATAATCCGGTGGCATTGTTTTTTCTATCATACACAAAATCCCCCGTATGGTTGAGATTTCGAAATTGATACCCCCACTCCAGGCCTCCCCACGGCAGAGGCTTCATTTTATAGTTAGCCGATATCCTTATCCCATCCAGTGGATTGTCGTTGGTGTTGTATTCATCCTGAATGACGTCCTCCGTATTGGGCCAGTAAAGATTCCTATTGGTAGTGGGTCCTCCCAGAAGAGTATGTTCGTACAATGCAGAAAACGATACCGAAGAATTGTTTCGAAACTGATGGTCATAATCCAGGCTTCCAAGCGCAAAATCTCCCCGTCGAATCCGCAAATTTTCATTATAGTACTGAAAGCGCCGGGTCACGCCCTCCGATGAAATCATAGATCTTTCATTGTTAAAATATAGAATATCGGCCCTCCGATCCTTGGATCGTTTTCCCGCAAAAAAACCGAGTTGAAAGGAATTCCGTAAATCGGGATCGTACCCCAAAGTCAATCGACCAGAATAATTGACCTCGTCAAAGCTCCGCTCTCCTTCGGAAGGAAAACGGGTCATGATATCGTCGATAATCGTGTATACATCGCCTATTCTCAGGCCCGTTATATCATTTCTCTGAAAACTGGCTCCGGCAGAAAGATCCCATTTGGCCTTTCGATAATTGTAAATGATATCTCCTCCAAACCGCCTGGCGCTTTCCCCGTTGTCATATGGTTCTATACTGGGGAAGCCATACCTCACATTGACCTGGGTAAATGACCCGTCCGCTGCGCCTTCTTCCAATATGATATTGAGGATGCCCGCCTTCCCCTCCGGATCGTACCTGGCAGAAGGTGAAGTGATAATTTCTACGTTTTTGATGGCATTCGCGGGCAACTGACCCAGGATCACATCCGGCGAGGACTGCACCGGTTTTCCGTTGATCATAACGACGAAACCTGTGGTTCCCCGGACTGAAATGTTTCCTTCGGAATCCAATGAAACCGAAGGAATATTGCGGATCACGTCAGCTGCATTCCCTCCTCGAGAATTCTGAAATTGTTCGGCTCCGTATACCTGGCGATCGATTTTGTGGACAGCGGTGGAACGTCTTCCTTCCACTATAATCTGCTCCAATAGTTCACTACTCCCTCCCAGTGAAATGTGTTCCAGAACGAGGTCCGTTTTGCCATCCAACAGGATATCCTGGATATCGATCGTATTGTATCCCAGAAAAGATGCGCGAATGTAGTACCTGCCCGGGGGTATTTCTTGCAATTCAAAGCCTCCTTCCAGGTCGGTCACTACACCACCTACCATGGAACTGTCTTCCTCATGGTACAACACCACACTGGCATACACGAGGGGAGTCTGATCCGATTGGTCGACTATTTTTCCGGAAATAGACGTCTGCGCTATGAGTAATTGGGCTGAGAAAAAAAACAGGAAAAGAAAAAAAGTGAACTTATATGTGTATACCATGACGCAAAAATGAGTCTGCTTCCTCAATCTTGATTTTGAAGAATTTTGTTAAAAAATGTACAGTCTTTAGATAGTTCAGGGAGAAGAATGAGCCAGTACACAGGACCAGAATCATACTACTGATTGCGATATACCAGACCGGACCAAAGATATATGAAAGACTTATATCCACTATGGTACTTATGAAAGGGAATATGGTAAAATTGAAAATATTCCTCCTTTAGAACAGGGACAACAAATACCCCAATACAGAACTGGCCACCACCATCCAGACCACTCCCCATTCCCGACGACCAAAAGTGAAGAACAAAGCCAGGCCAGCGATCAGCCAGGCCTTCCAGTCCACCAGAATATTGATGCCCAAACGATAAGTAACGGCTATCATGACACCCACTGCAGCTATATTCACAGCATCGAGTCCTGCAGCAGCCCATTTTGATTTCCTCAATCGGGATACAAATGGGTTGAGCAAAAGGACCAGAAAAAAGGAAGGTAAGAATATACCAGCCGTAGCAACCAGAGCCCCATTGATTCCATTGATCTGATACCCGATAAAGGTAGCCGTGGACAGGACGGGGCCTGGTGTGAATTGTCCGATGGCAATGGCATCCAATAATTGTGACTCAGTCAGCCATTTTAATTTTGTTACCAGTTCTCCTTCCAGATATGCGACCAGAACGTACCCGCTCCCAAAGAGTACGGCTCCCATCTTCAGGAAAATCAAAAAAAGTTTGCTATTGGAAACGGTCTGTACCGTCGCCCCTGCCAATGGAACCAATCCCAGCGGCATCCACCCCTTCTGAATTATATTCTTCTGATTGGACCAGGGATTTCCCATCCACAGCATTCCAATCACACCAGCTCCCAGGATCACCACGATCTCACTGACTCCCATAAGATTGACTGCAATAACGACCAGCCCAAGCAGGATCAACATATAGTTTTTGGCTGCCTTCCTCCCCAGTTTGAAAACAGCGCTCAGGATGATAACCAGTACGGCAGGTTTGATACCGTAGAGGAATGGCTCCACGACCGGAATGTGCCCATACTCTACGTACATCCAGGCAAATACTCCGGTAATCAGGACAGCCGGACAGATAAAACATATACCGGCTATGATCATTCCCGGCCATCCGGCTCGTTCATGACCGCAATGCATGGTCATTTCGGTAGAATTGGGACCGGGGATCAAATTGGTGGCTCCCATGAGATCCAGGAAGTGTTGACGACTCATCCATTTCCGGCGAGTCACTACTTCTTCCTCCATCATTGCGATATGAGCCGCCGGCCCGCCAAAAGCTATAAAGCCCAGCTTCAGGAAGAGTTTCGCGATTTCAATGAGTTTTTGCTTCATCGACTAAAAACCGTTTATCTATAGACCATAGTCCTCCTCCGCGGATCAAAAGGAACAAACTCCCGATCCACATGGCAAAGTCCGTCCGCATTTCATGGGCCATGCTCCAGAATCCGTAAGATTTCAACTCCCGTAAGACAAACGGTCCAAAGCTTTCGCCAAAGGCGATGGGAATTTTGGTAATCACCAGGGCTACGGTCATATTGATCAACATAGCTATTGCGGCCAACCTGGTCAGAAAACCCACCAGGATCAAAATCCCACAAAAGATCTCAAAAAATCCAACGAAAGAAGCCCAAAACTCTGGATTCGGGAATCCCATTTTCTCAAAACGACCTGGACCTCTCATTGCTGGAAATAGAAATTTCTGAATCCCTTCGGAAAGGAATACCAAACCTACCATCATGCGGATCAACACGATAGAGGCAGAACCAGAGGTATGGATCATTTTTTGAAAACCAACTTTCATCACTCCTTGAACTTTATCTTTCCCAAAGGTAAAGACAGAAAAATTAGGACTTGCGGTATTCTTTTATGTAAATCGGGTAATTTTGAAAAATATCTCCAGAATTTGTTGCACTACGACAAATACCTGTCCCGAAATTGAAGTGGCGTGTTCCCTTCCCATTTCTTAAAAAACTTTATAAAATAGGAGCTGTCATTGAAATGGAGAGCCTCCGCGATTTCATTCACCGAAAGGTCCGTATGTAAAATGTATCTTTTGGCTTCCAGCAACAACTGTCTGGATATATGGTCACTGGCACTTGCCGATCCGTATTTTTGACAAACCGCGTTTAGATTCTGCGGTGTGGTGTTGAGTAATCTGGCAAAATCCCGAACCTTGTGAATCTCCGGACACCGGAGAGAAAGTTGATTTAGGAACTGGTCATACGTCGTATTGACCGGAGCCATATCCATTCCCTGGTGTGAGGAAAGTTGTAAAATCCTGCCAAGCAACGCCCGGAGGTACCCATGGATGATTTCTTCCGAATAGGATCCGGGATTCTGGTACTCCGTCAACAATTCTTCGAATATGGCATCGGGTACCTGGTGGGTCTCAAATGGGATCCGAACCATGGAAGATAGTTGGTTCAACAACTCCAGTAGATGGTTTTCACGAATCGGGTCAAATAGTTCTTTCCGAAACAGGACCACGAATCCTTGTGGAAGGGAGGTGAATTGCCAACAGTGCATTTGTCCGGGTTTCATAAAATACACTTCGGGAGAAGAAACGAGGAATTTCCGGGTTTCGATCCAGTGATAACCTTCCCCACCGCTGATATAGATCAATTCGTAGTAATCGCCGTGCTTATGAGGTTGCGTTCTCTTGATCTTTTCTTTAAATCGGGATATTTTGAAGTTTTGATCCTGACCAATTTTTTGTTTGACCTTCATTTCTGGCATAATACCTCCTTTTACTCACGTAACAATGGAGGATAATGATAATCGAATATCTGGTTTATACCAAATAAAGGTCCCTTTTTCTGAAGGTGGGTCACCCCTAAACAGTAGATCCTTCGGAATCAGTTGCAATCTATTATTCCAGTTCTACCTGAAAATCCAGTTCTGAAAAATTGATCGTAGCGGTTTCTCCTTCGAAGGTTTCCAATACAACCACTCTGACGTATCGCACGTAATTGACGACATTGATGGCATCGGTCATCACGGTTCCGGTATTCACTGCATTGCTGATTTCTTCCTGTGATTTTTCAAAATTACCCAGATTGATCCAGCCTCTGGAAAACATTTCCTGTTCCCACTTACTCTTATTTTCGGGTTTGCCATTGAATTCCACCGTGGTGATAGCAGAAGATGGATCTACTTTTGAAGGCAGTCCCCAATACTGGTATTTGTGATTGGCCCGTTCGTGGCAACAATCCAACCTCAACATCCAATCGATTTCTCTGATCTTGAAATCTCCTCCCAGATCAATGGTGAAAAATCCAGCCGGAACCGGAAGACTCGGAAGAGAATGAATGGCACTGGGCCAGTTGAATCCCCCATCCCATAGATTTTCAATAGCGGTGCCGTAATTAAGTATATTCAGATCGTCGGAGAAAACGTCTGATGCCAAACTCCTCATCTCTACAGGATGTCTTTCCAGTCCGCCTATGTTCACCCCTCGTTCTATCCCAGTGAGTGAAACGATAGCCGAATCCAGAATATTCACAGCTCCGGCAGTGATGCGAGCCGTGTGCTCAGAATCCTCACTCGCGGTGGGTTGAAAAGCAATAAAAATCTCCTCATCAGTAAGAGGATTGACAGAAATACTGGTTTGGAACGGCCCTCCTTCGGTCGTAGAAAGACCAAATGGAAGTTCGGTAGTCAGATTCAGGGCTCCTAATATACAATCTGGTGCCTTGATCCGTATTTTTTGGACGGCAAGACCACCAGTATTGAGTGAATCAAATTCCACCGATGGTGTCTCACTCGTAACGTACTGCAGGGAATTGCACGCAGGCAACGTATCCAGGTGTTTCTCCGGAGCAATAAACTCATCGAAAGGATTGACTGGTTGAAAATAGGATTCGAGTGTTATCTGGCTCGACGGTTCAAAATCGGTCAGCAAATAATCCTGCACCGTATTTTCGATGAGAATTGATTGCTCATTTCCTTCACTATCGGTATAATAGAGCAAGGCATGTCTCAGTCCGGCATACAATTTTCCAAATGACAACAAGGCTCCCGTTTCCTCCGGATTGGAAGATTTTACGAAAGAAATGTTCTCAATTTCCCGGGCTGAAAGCGTTTTCAGGAAATTGCTACCCAGTACATTGACTAAAATCTCTCTCTTCAGTGAACTGTTGTTGTTGTTGTCCAGCAACTGGATGTTGAACCTATAGATTCCTTCATCCAGTTCGAGATCGAGATGAGCGGTGTCCACACCATTCGTAGTACGAACGATATCAAAGAAATGTTCTATCCTCCCATCCTGGGAAACCAGGTGACCTTTGGCAATTTTCGGGTCCGAATTATACACCACCGAAATCCTCACCTGATCGATTCCCGATTGGTAATAGATAGAGTCGGCAGCACCGATGTAAATCTTTTCCGGTTCAGAGGTGAAGTCACTAAAAGTATCCTCCAGAGTGGAACACCCATACAACAGAACCATTCCAAACACTGAACCCAAAATATATTTTTTAATTTTCATTTCCATTTCTATTACACCTAATATTAAATCACTCTCGGCACTTGTAATCTTCCATTGTCGCGTTATTCCACTTTCGTGCCCCAAAATTTCATTTCGGAGATATGAATAAAAGTAGAGCCCGACCAGTTTTTGAAATTCACAAAACGTATATACCTTACCTTGGCGTTGGGATTATCACAATTGAATTCATGACCTTCTACTGCTGCGGCCACATCCTCCGCACTATTGACCCCAATAGGGGACTCGGAGGGCTTGATAACCTCCCCATCATCCACGAGCAATGACCAGCCATCAAAATTGGTGCCGTCGTAACCCGTGGGAATTTTATCAATCCCCCACATCTCAAAAAATCTGGGATTTCCGTGGGAAAAAATCCAGGTCCCCTGCCGATGCCAAAATTTGATGCGGCTAATGTTGACTTCGATTCCAAGATCGATGGTAAACATCTGTACCTTATCCGTGTAGTCACCTATCCCATCGTAACCGGAGAAGATCTGATCCGTATGAAATCCATTCCCGTCACTGATCGTACCATCCCACATATTGGGCAGTACCCAGCCAAATGCATCTCCCTGATCCAGAGGCAGACGCGGAGTAGGGACACTGAATGTAGAAGGATCAAATTCAATTTCTTTCAAGGGAGTGATCGTTCTGTAAATCGTATCCGATATATTATTCCAACGGTCTATGGCCAAAACAGCAAAATCAGCCGGAACCGGAGGGAATCCCCGGAAAGTATGTGATTTGATCGCTTTGCTCGCATTGAATGCTGAAAACTGGTATTCGTAGGCATTTGAGAGAGAATCCTTTTTCAAAAGCTGGAATTCGATCGAAATGGGGACCTGATTGTCAAATTCTATTCTGACCCCTCCGAAATCCTGAGTCAGTACGAGATTTTGCATGATCACGTCTATCGGAGCTTCCAATGGATTGATGGTCACATTGACCGGATTGGAATAATTGTTACTTCTGTCCACGGTCCTGAGGGCAACCACGTATTCCGCACCCGATTTGAGTCCGTCGATGGTTATTTTATTCGTAAATATAGAAGCCGATTTTGTGATCGTCTCTCCACTCCTTTGGAAGGAAGCCTCTACACTGAGCACATCCTCGTCGGGTGGAATCTGATAAGTAATCAGAGCACCTCCAGGGATATTTTCGACCACCGGTTCAGCCACCGGACCCGGAGGGGTATTATCCTTGTAAAGAGCTTCCCGGTCCAATTCATCCCCGCAGGAGATCCAGAACAGGATAAATCCCCAACAGAGCAAGCCCGATAGATTCAATTTTTTCATCTTTTAAAGTTTTATAATTTACCAACCCGGGTTTTGAACCAAATTGGGGTTAGTTAAAATATCATATTCATCGATGGGCCATAGGTAGTCCTTGGCAGAGAATTGAAATCTTCCCACTTCGATTACCCGGTAATAATCCTCTGCTGATTCGCCCTCCACATTCCACGTCCGGATCCCACTATTGAGGAGATTTTCCATTTCTTTCCATCGTCTCAAATCCCAAAACCGCTGACCTTCGAAGGATAATTCAATCAATCGTTCCTGGTGAATAATATCCCGAAGCCCCTCTTTCGTATTGGGTTTATTGGGAATATTGGAGTGATTGCTCCAGGAAACGAGTACGCCTTCCAGTTGGGCACGATCGCGGATTTTATCCACCCATTCGATGGCTTCCTCGGACCTCCCCAGTTCATTCAGCGACTCCGCATAATACAGATAAAGATCAGCCAGACGGATGATTGGGAACGGATAGGGTTCGGTCGTAAATCTGTTTTGGGTGGGAGTTTGGAAGGCGGTATGGTGGATAAGTTTTTTGGGTAGATACCCCGAGAGAGACCATCGGTCGAGATCGTTTTTGCCACCGAGTTCACCGAGACGCCCTTTCAAATAATAAAAATCCGGTTCTTGCTGGCCGTGTCCCTCCCATATCCCCCGGTCAAATCCCAGACTGGCGTAAAAACGGGGTTCGCGGTTGAAATGGAGATTGGCGGTGGTTTCACCTGAAGCGATGTGAAATCTGTGATCCTCTCCTCCCACCGATGTTTCATAACGCGCGGCGTAGTCATAATCAAAATCTTCCTCTATGGGTACGCCATTATTTGAATAATACAGTTCGGCCATTCTAAATGTAGAAGAATACCAGGTTTGGGTACTGGTGGAAGCTTCGGCGGTTAATCCGGATACCACATTGGGATGTATCCTTGACTGGAACAATGCATCGATAGGATAATTGGAGGATCCCCAGATGATTTCGCGGTTCCATGGTTCCGTGACGCTGCCCCGGATGGTTAGTTTGATATAGGTGGAATCGGAAGCGTTTGGAAAATCATTGTGATTGAACCGATACAGTTCGCGGCCCTGGGCGTGAGCGGCTTCGATGGCTGCCTGGCATGCATCAGCCGCCATTTGCCATTTGTTCTCATCGTAGTCGGGATTAAACAACAGTTCAGTGCCGTCCACATTGGTAAAATTCGCGTAATCAGGATTCCCGTTGAACATGGGACTAGCTGCCGTAACGAGTACCCTCGCCTTGATCGCCAGAGCAATCGGCCGGGTCAATCTTCCCATTTCAGCCCCCACGTCCTGGATAACATCCGGGAGAAAAGGATTGGAAATGGCTTCATCCAGTAATTCAACCGCATAAGCCACAATTTCATCGATCGGATCACGCAACACTCTCACAGCTTCCAGACCTTCGCTCACGTCGATATTCTCCCGGATGATCGGAATAGGTCCGTACATCCGCATGAGGTAAAAATGGAAATACGCTTTCAGGACCTGAGCCTCGGCTATCCATCTTTGCCGTTCGGAATCTTCCAGATCAAAAGGAAGATCGATATTCTCCAAAAAAATGTTGCAATCTCTCAGCGCGATGAAAAGATCCCAGGCGCTGGAAGCGGGATTTACTTTGGATTGTCCCCCTCTGGCCAACCGGCGGGATTCCCAGTTCCGGGAAACTTCATCGTTGACTATCGCTTCATCCCCACCAGTGAGTGCGGGTGATTGTACGTTGTTGTATTCTGGTAGATAGCCGTACAAAGTAGCCAAAAACCGTTCAGCGTTATCCCTCGTCTCGAATGCGTCTTCTATGACAGCGATATTGTTGGGCACTACATCCAGATAATCCTTACACGAAGTGATCGTCAGAAAAATGATGGAAAAAATAATATATACCTTGTTAAAATCTTTCATCGTCCGTTTTTTAAAATCCAATGTGAATTCCGAAATTAAATACCTGTTGCAATGGATAATTGAAGCCTTCCCCTTTCAATTCCGGATCCCACAAGTCAAATGCAGACCAGGTGAATAAATTTGTACCTGTGAGGTAAGCTCTCAATTTTGAAATACCCAGAAACCCCTTTTCATCCAGTATCGTATATCCAACCTCCAATTGTTTGAGCCGGATAAATGAGCCATCCCTGAGCCACCAGGTACTGCTCTGCACATTATTCTCCACCCGATCGACCGAAAGTCTGGGCCAGAGAGCGTAGGGATCAGGATTTTCTTCGGACCAGTGATCATCAGCATAGGCCTGGAGTAATCCATTCTCCGACAGAAATCCATTTCCTTCACTTAGACTCAAGTCATCTGTCTGCGACCCCGTAATAGTATTAAGAAATGGAGCAGTACGAAATGGATTGATCTGAAACGATACTTCAGAAAGGCCCTGGAAGAATATATTAAAGTCAAATTTTTTGTAACCCGCGGAGATCCCGAAACCATAGGTTATCCTGGGCAACGTAGGTTTTCCAATCGGAGCCTTATCCAGGGCTGTAATGAACCCGTCGTTATTCAGGTCTTTGTATTTGATATCTCCCCCGCCATAATCCACACCGGGAGCTCCGAATTGGGTGGGTGAATTAATGGCTTCTTCATCATCGATGAACAATCGTTCTGCGATATATCCATACTCGATATTCACATTGTTTCCGATTCTGGATACCCACGGTACATCGATCGCCGCGTAATTGGGTTCTTCATATACCGAAAATTCGTTCTCCGCCAGGGTGAAAGTGGACCGACTTGTAATCCACAGGTTGCGGTTGAAACTGTAGTTGAAATCCAGGGAACCATCAAAACCATACGCCGTCACTTCCCCTACGTTGGTTTTAATTTCGGCTTGAAGCCCCAAAGTCCTTGGGATATCGGATCGGGTTTGCAGAATGCTGGTCCGGAGTTCGTGAAATACATCGGCTCTCAGAATGATGGCGTCATTAAAGAAGTTCATATCTATACCCATATTGGCTTTTCTGGCACGTTCCCAGGTGACCTTGGGGTTGTCGTACCTCGAGATGGATACACCCGGTATTCTTTCATTGAAACGGAGGCCAAATGTGGACCCCTGGTCGTCATTGGACAGATTGACTTCTGACAAATAGAAAAACCGGTCCGCCATGTCCTGATCACTTCCGATATTGTCATTTCCGACCCATCCAAATGACATCCGAAGTTTGAACAGGTTCATAAAGGAAGTGGCCTCAGCAAAGAAAGGCTCGTTGGATATCATGTATCCCAACCCAAAGGAAGGGAAAAAACCGTATCTGTTATTTTTGGAAAATCGTTCAGAACCGTTGTAACCGAAATTGAATTCCGCAAAATACTTATTGTCATAATCATAATTGAAGCGACCCGATATCCCCAGATTTCGGCTGGGCAACGACCGGATCACCGTGGTCGCATTGGCATCGAGAAACTCTCTTCCGATGGCTACTATCAGGCCCTGAGTATTGTGAACCTCATTGAAAGTTCGTAAATAATTCAACGCTGCTTCTACGTAAATCGCTGAATTGTTGACCCGATCTCCTGGCTCATACGCCAGGGCTTCCAGACCCTCAGACGTTCTGATCATGCTGTAGTCGTCATTCTGGGCATTGTAGTTGGAGACCCTGTAAAAATAAGGGATAAGAGACCTCCGGTTTTCAAAGTATGAAGTAGAATTTACATTTCCCAAAAATCTGAAGTTGAGGCCTTCGGCAAAATTATCCAGCTTTTGCTTCAGTTCCAGTTGAACCAGGGACAATTGTCTTCTCGTATCCCGGTACCCTCTTTGCAATTCGGCGTATGGATTGAACCACACCGCTTCGTTGGTCTCGGATGTCGATCCTCTCGGACCGTAATTGTTGCCAAAGGTGATGTGGGGTACTCCCACCAGGTTGCCGATCGGCTCGATCACGGGAGCAAACCGGACCGGACTCGTGCGAACCGCAGCGTTGTACATGGCACTTCCGCTTTGCAGCGGTCCCACGGAATTATCGATGGTAGAATGCAACCGCACGATCATTTCTGTCTGATCGGTCAGGTCGATGTTGATATTTGACCGGAGCAAATATCGGTCCAGATCGATATTACTCTGAAATGGATTAGTGGGATCAGATTTTAATAATCCATTGTCGTGCGTATAGGATCCTGCCACGTAATATCTCACCTTCTTTCCTCCCCCTCTTACATTCATATTAAATCTCTGGGATGAGGTATATTCCCGGAACAATTCGTCGTACCAGTCGATGGCCGGGAAGGCATAGGGGTTGAGATTCCGCTCGGTCCCTTTAATTTTTTCTTCGGTATGAGTGGCAAATTTACCCCGGGTCCTGCCGGCTTCGTTTTGCAATCGCATATAGGTGATGGGGTCTGCCAATTCCGTCAGACGATTGGGTTGGCTGAACGAATTTTCAAGCCGGATATTGACTACGGCAGGACATTGCAGTATAGGTCTGGAAGAGATGGAAATGATGAGAAGCATATATGCCCTTTGCAGCTCGATACAATTGAAAGGATATTGCATTTATATTCCAATGAAGGCGAGACGGTTTTAAGCCCTTTTGGAGGAATAGGTAGTGAGGGATGCCAAGCAATAAAGATGGGTAGAAAAAGCATATCCATTGAGCTAAAGGAAAGCTATTTTAACCTGAACGCTAAAAACCACAAGGCATTTGAAAAGGAAATTAAGTATGAGAACGATAACTACACCTAAT
>CALEIL010000275.1 GCA_937876435.1 uncultured Bacteroidota bacterium | reverse complement strand
TTTTATGGATCGTTGACGTAAATGCCTGTCCACCCTGTCCGGATTGGATAGGTACAATACCGGCTCTCCTTTGGACCGGCATTGAACTCCCTGGTACACCGTAGGAAGAAAGCCACTGCCCCAGGCGCTCTTTCCGGCGCTTATAGCTCCACCCCCGGATGACAGCACGACGAAACCGGGTAAGTTTTCATTCTCCGATCCCAGCCCATACACCACCCAGGACCCGAGGCTCGGCCTTCCCAGACGCGGACTGCCGGTCTGCATAAAAAGTTGTGCGGGAGCGTGATTGAACTCGTCCGTATGCATGGCTTTGAGAAACGCGACTTCATCCACCACTTTGGCAAACTCAGGCAGATAATCCGATACGTATGCACCGGATTCTCCGTATTGTTGGAAAGTTGATTGGGGTCCCAGCAGTTTGGGTGTACCCGTCAGGAAAGCAAAATTCTTCCCTTCCATGAGCGACTGAGGGGTATCCTGACCATCCAGGCGCATCAGTTCGGGCTTATAGTCAAATAATTCGAGGTGAGAAGGACCGCCGGCCATGTGCATATATATGACATTTTTGGCCTTAGGAACGAAATGGGGTAAACCTCGTACAAAATTATTAATGGACCGTTGAGCCTCCTCTTCGACCGGCGATCTGGATTGACATCCCAGCAAAGATCCCAGGGCAAGAGCACCCAGGCCCGAAGTACATTTCTTCAGAAAATGTCTCCTGCTGTTGTATTGGGCTTTGCGGTACAGCGCTTCTTCGGCGATATTCATGGTTTGCTATTTTATCTTCTGGTGACAAATTCATCCAAATTGAACATGGCATTGCATACTAATTTGAGGGCAGCGATCTGTTGATCCCGGAGATCAGCGGATTCCATTCCCATCATTTCGTTATTCTGGTAATATTCCAACGTCTCATGAAACAATGTAGTCAATGCCTCGACTTTACGTACTTCAGGCGGCACGGCGGTAATCAATCGCAGAGATTCAGCTATGCCCCGTTCGATATCATTGGGGTATTTCTTCTGAATATTCCGGGCCAGAGCGCCTGCAGCTTCTACGTACACGCTGTCATTCAGCAGGACCAGTGCTTGCAGGGGAGTATTGGTCCGGATCCGCCTCGACGTACATACCTCCCTCGACGGGCTGTCAAAAGAGACCATGGAGGGATAGGAATTCGTCCTTTTCCAATACGTATAAACGGCCCTTCGGTAGCGGTTGTTCCCTTCACTTTCTGTCCAGAAATCACCCCCAAAACTTCGAATGCTTTCGGGTTGATAAGGCATCACGCCCGGACCGTACATCTTGTTGTGGAGAAGACCACTAATAGCCAGGGCCTGATCTCTGATCATTTCGGCAGGAAGCCGGGTTCTGGAACCCCGGGACAAATATTTGTTGTAGGGATCCTTCTCAAGTGACTCTTCGGTCACCATAGAACTTTGCTGGTAAACCGATGACAGGACGATCTTCCTGATGAGGGATTTAATACTCCAATCGAATTCGTCCCTGAATTGAACCGCCAGCCAATCCAGTAAATCGGGGTGGGTCGGTGTCATTCCCTGCGAACCAAAATCTTCCAACGTCTCTACTATCCCATACCCAAAAATTTGTTCCCAGACCCGGTTCACGAAAACCCGGGCAGAAAGTGGATTTTCGTCGCTCACCAACCACCGGGCAAAAGCAAGTCGGTTAACGGTATCAGATTCTATTTGGCCAAGGGATTCGGGGATTTGTGGCGCTACTTTTTCCCCGGGACTTCGCCAGTCACCCCGGTTGTAAATTCGGGTAGGTCTTTTCTCTTCATAGGGCAATTCCTGTAAAATCGGTGTCTGCACCGGCTCTATGTCCTGCAGCAGATTGATCGTTTGGATGGCAGACCGCCCGTTTTGCGCATAGATCGGATCTTTCTCATGATAAAAAATCCAGTCCAACCTCAATAAATCCTGAGCAAAATGCTCGTCTTTTCTGAAATAATAATACACATCCCGAAGGCCATCCACTGGCTGAATAGGAACATTCGCTTCCACCCAGCGTTCCGGACGATTGGCCGGAAATTCCTTTCCCGTTTTACCCAACGTAACCTCTCCTATTTTCCGACCCAGAGGTTGATCCAGGCGCACTTCGATGATTCCTCCATACAGGGAGGCATATCCAAACGAAATAGATTCTACGCCGGTCAGGTCGACCTTTTCAAACATGATCCACGAACTGTCCTGAACCTGCCAGATTGATTTTTGATCATGCCCCACCAATTCAATAAAAGTGCTTTTATCCTGAAACTCCTCGGCTTCTGTTCTTCGATAGCCAATTTGTGTCAGATAGGATTGCTGCCGATCATAAAGAGATGGTCCCGCCTCCTTTTTCTCAAGTCCATCAAAATTTGCTTCCAGCCAGTTCAACAGCTCACTAACCGCCTTTTCGTCCATTTCCTCATAAGTATATACCTTGGGCTGTTCGTTGTACAAATCCTTATCAGCGGTATTATTGAAAATAGCCATTGAAGTATAAAACTCTTCAAACTTAATGGGGTCGTAGGGATGGCTGTGACACTGCACACAACTCATGGTTATTCCCTGCCACGCCTCGTAGGTAGTCCCCACCCTTTCCAAAACGGCCGCAACTCTGAATTCCTCGTCGTTGGTTCCCCCTTCATCGTTGGCCATGGAATTGCGGTGAAAGGCTGTTGCGATGTATTGGGATTCCGAAGGATGAGGGAGCATATCTCCCGCCAATTGTTCTATGGTGAACTGATCGAAGGGCATATCGTCATTGAAGGCTTGTATCACCCAATCCCTGTACTTCCAGATCTCCCGGTGCAAGTCCTTTTCGTATCCTTTGGAGTCAGCGTATCGCGCTACATCCAACCACATAGGAGCCCACTTTTCACCGAAACCCTCCGATTGGAGTAGTTGATCAACCACTTTTTCGTAGGCCATTGAATCTGTATTTTCCACAAATTTTTCATAATCCGACAGGGTGGGAGGCAGACCGGTAATATCCAGGAAAAGCCTTCTCAGTAGTAACTCTTTCGGAGCTCTGGGAGACGGATGAAGGCCGAGTTCTTCGAGCTTTCGGTACACAAAATAATCGATTTCATTTGTGCATGAATCTTTGAAAATCGTAGCCGGAATGGCTATGGAGGTATCAGGCAGGAGAAATGACCAGGGTTGTTCCCAATCAGCCCCCTGATCAATCCAATCAGAAATCAATTGAATTTCCACTTCCGGCAGAGGGTCGTGATCCAGCGGCATTCGTTTGGATGGATCCGGGTGAGTAAGACGCCGGATCATTTCACTTTTCCTGCTACTTCCGGGAATAATGGCTGGTTTTCCGGACTTTGTAGGTGATTTGGCTTCCTCTTCAAATAACAGGCTGAATCCTCCCGATTGTTTGACGCCCCCGTGACAGGAAATGCATTTATCGTTGATGATGGGCCGGATATCCCGGTTATAACTGATGGTTTCCGGGGAATTTGATCTCCACCATACCCACATCACAATTGATAACACCAAAATCATGGTGAGTATCCATATTTTCTTCGCAGTCATAATACCTTAAAGATAATATATTACATTTTCCATAACACTTTTTGGTCAATAAAATCTGCTGAGACTGGGAAGTCAGAGCCCCAGTTCTGACAAAAAAATACAATTATTTCGGAACGCCTGGGAGATTGAGATCCGGATCAAGTCCGAAATGAGGTTCAAACAATGATTTAAATGGCAAAATTAAGATCTCTGTAGTCCTCCGTGCCTCCGTTGTGGATCTCTGTGGTTAATCCGCACTTTCCACCCCACACTCACAGACACTCACACACACACACTTACACACAGCTAACAGCTAACAGCTAACAGCTAACAGCTAACAGCTAACAGCTACTTTCCGCATACTTTTCCACCACCCTGGCGTATTCCTCCTTTCCTTTGGTGGTCATGTAGGGCATGATCAATTCCCATATATACTGGGCCATCTCCCCTGACTGGGGACTTTTGTAGCTGGTCAGAACCTCCTGCTGTGGCAACCAAAATGTAATGAGGATCCGGATAATATGCTTCAGGCTGCTGTACCCATTTTCGGGTTTTTCCACAATCAATCCGTCTTCGACAAACTCATCAAAGAAATCAGACATTTGATCTTTCCGCAGTTCCAGGGTCTCCTGCAATAATTCACTGATGCGGGGATAAGATCTCGAAATCTCCAATACATCCAAATTGAAAAACCGGTATTTAAGCTGAAATTCATCCAGATGAAGTACCAACCGGTGAAATTGCTCAAATGCCATGTGACCCGCTCCATTGAGGAAATACCACTCCGACATTTCGGCCCGCATTTGTTGATAGATGGCTTCAAGAATGTCCTCCCGTGTGTTGTAATGATAATCCAGGTTCCCATGGCTGATTCCGATTTCGGCGGCAATATGTCGGCTCGTTACATTTTGAGCACCAAACTCGTTGTACATCCGCACCGCTTCCAGAATAATTTTTTCTTTGGTTGTCAACTTCTTTCCCATTGGTCTGTATTGTGGAATTGATTTAAAAAAAAAATTAAGCAGCAAAGTAAGTAAAATTTTAGGCGGATCGGAATTTATGGTATAGAATATGGCAGCATAATCGAGTTAATTCGCCATTTAAAACTTGCGATTATCATGATGGACTCCGTTTATTGGTGGTAGATGACCGATAGGAAAACGCATTGAACCTGATAATCGAGTCCAATCAATGATTAAATCCTTTGGGCAAGCCCGGTCTTCCTAGTGCGCCGGGCATTAAGTTCGGGATACTTAAGACGAGGTTATTTTTTGTCAGATCGAAGAAGCTAAACCGCGTATAGCCATAGCTACATAAGGCTTTAGATGATGAGGATATGGCGAAAAAGAATCCGTCAGAAGTGTCACGAATTTAGTGACTGGTGCACTAATGATCCGATCCGGGAATGTATGGGAACAGACACTAATGAACGGATTTACAGAAAGATCTGCACCCCGTTCGAAAGAATAAGATGGTATCATTATTTAGTTTTACTGAATTACGTCGATCGATTCTACGTTGGTATTTGTCCGGATTCTAATCACATACTGGATTTGATTTTTTGCATTTAAATCCAGCACTAATTGATTATCCGTTTTGGGGAAATCAGTTTTCTGACCTGAATCCACCTGGACGACTTTTTTCACCTTAATTTTATCCGGGGATTGGAGTTCCACTTTATCCACGTTTTTTAATATATGTAGAAATATGTCCTTCCCTTTCCGGGTACTATACCCGAAACGTTTGAATTTGACCGATTTCTGTGCCAAAAATTGGCGAATCTCTTCGTTGAAAATACTCAACAGAACCCCGGCTATGCCTTTCAGCCCGCCCCTTTCGGGTTCCTTCATCGATCTTACGATCGGTCTCGTTCATTACATTACCGAGACTACATTCAGTCATGCCTCGACCTTCACCAATTTTTGTGGCACATCTTACCCGGTACGGGCCCGTATGGGTCGGTCAATCCAAAACGCCCCGAGTATAACAAAGGATTCATGAGATTTGTATGGTCCCGCGATGGTTCCATAAATCGCAGACTGATTGCTCTTCACCCAATGGCCTGTTTCCTTTACTTCCACAAGTTGAAAAGGGATCCTCAATCAGTATCCTCCCTGAATAGAATCCAACAATTCTTTCAACCCGGTCACTTTCTCTGGAAATTGATTGTACAAATTGTTGGATTCCCGGGGGTCATCGTCCAAATTGTACAACTGCCCCGGCGTTTCAATACCGTACCCATCAGGATGAAGGCCATCGCTGAAGCCTCCCGATCGATCCGAAAGTATTAGCTTCCAGGCTCCCTCCCGTATCGCAAATACACCCCGGTGGGAATGGTGGACCAGGGAAGTCCTGGCTTCTTCCTTTTGCCCGGTCAGACATTGCAGAAAGCTCTGGCCATCCGGCGAACCATTTCCCATACTACCAATATTCAAAATCTCCCGAATGGTTGCCATAATATCCAACAATGAAATCAATCCTTGCTTTATGGCACCTCCTTCTATGGAAGTGGGCCACCGAACAATAAAAGGGACCCGGTGTCCACCTTCCCAGGCATCACCCTTGAGTCCACGCCAAACCCCATTCGCTTGATGGTCGTAATCTCTTATCACGGAAGCAGGTGGACCGCTATGATTTTCACCATTGCGGGCAGGAGACCCATTATCGCTTGTAAATATCACGATCGTATTCTCTCGCATCCCGGACCGATCCAATGCCTCCAGGATCTGCCCCACCGTCCAGTCAACTTGCTGAACGTAATCGCCGTAAGCTCCAGCGTCACTGGTCCTCAAAAATTCTCCAGCAGGAACTATTGGAGTATGGGGCGCAGTAAGGGAGAAATACAGGAAAAATGGGTTTATAAGAGCCTCCCGGCTTTGGATGTACCCGATGGCTTTTAGGGTGCTGGTTGGCATCACATTGTCCAATTGCCATCCTTCCGTCATCATTCCCTTATTACCAAACACGGAATCTGGTTTCTCCACCGTCGGTATCCCGACCACCCGGTCATTCGCTATAAAAGTGTACGGGGGATAATTAGGTACATCATCTCCAAAATATGAATCAAAACCATATTCCGTCGGACCACCTGAAATGGCCCGGGAATAATCCACATTTTTCCCGTTGGTTTCTTTCGCGGAAAGACTATCCAGGGTGGGCCAATCCCATCCCAGGTGCCACTTTCCAATCGCCGCGGTACTATATCCTTTCCCTTGAAGCATCTGTGGTAGGGTCATCCGGTTTTCTTCGATCAAAGGTCGATCCCAGGGTTCCAAAACTCCTTTTTTCAAGGCGGATCGCCAGGCATATCGTCCCGTCAGCAGGCCATATCGGGTAGGAGTACATACAGAAGATGGAGAGTGTGCATCTGTAAATCTTATACCATCAGCCGCCATTTGATCGATATTGGGCGTTTTTACTTTAGCCTTCGGATAATAACATTTCACATCGCCATATCCCAGGTCGTCCGCCAAAATCAATACGATATTGGGAGCATCCGTTTGTTGATTCTCTTTCTGACAACCGGACATAATAGCAACCAGAGCAAGACCTGTCACTCCAATTCTAATCATTACCGTTTGCATTTTTGTCAAATTTAATATTCGATCAGATCCGCAGTCATACCTGGAACCTGGGGTACCTTGTACACGCCATCGCGCACATCTACGGGAAATCTAAAATTGGACCTGAGATGAGGAATGTATTCCAGAAGGAGGACCGGATGTCCCAAACTAATATGGTTGAACAACACCAAATGCTGGTGAATCTGTCCCATATCTCCCACGTGAGGAACCACTGGAATATTAAACTTCCGGGACAGCAGACTGATCAATATAAACTCGGAAACACCCCCTACACGAACCGCATCTACCTGATTGTAGCTCATGCAACCGGATTGTATAAAATTCTTGAAAATGACCTTGTTGGGGATGTGTTCTCCCAATGCCAGTGGGATGGAAGTGTGCTCTGCGAGGGCAATGTGGGCGATCAGATCATCGGGATGAGTGGGTTCTTCCAGCCAGAATGGGTTGAGTACTTCTAGTCGGCTGGAGATATCCATCGCCTGGATCAGATTCCATTGCTGGTTGACATCAAACATGATTTTTGCTTCGGGTCCGGCCATCTCACGAAGCATAAAGGCCCGCTTGATATCGCGGTCAGGATCGTCGGAACCAACCTTGAGCTTCATGGAATAAAAACCGTTATCCAGGGATCTCAAAATGTTTTCTTTCACCTCTGCATCCGAGTATTGTATCCAACCAACTGACGTATCGTATCCGGGATACCCATTAGCTAAAATACTTTTCCGGTTTTCTTTCCCGGCCTTCTCCGTTTCCAGCAATCTGATGGCTTCTTCCCGGGTCAGCACTTCTTCAAAATAAGAAAAATCCATCGTACTGACCAATTCATCCGGCGTCAGATTGATCAGCAAATGCCACAGAGGTACATCCCGGGATTTGGCCCACAGATCAAAACAGGCGTTGACAATCGAGGCCAATGCGAGGTGAACCACGCCTTTGTGCGGGCCCAGCCAACGAAAAGCCGGATCGTCTGCCATGGATCTGAAAGTAGTTCCAAAATCCATCATCAGGGTCTCAATCTCCTTCCCTTCAATGTGCCTGGACAAATATTGAATCGCCTCGCAAACGAGTTGATTCCCTTCACCCAGCGTAAATGCCAGACCAATTCCCTCCAGCGGACCATCCGTAGAGATTCTGCATACGCTATACGCATACTCCGGATCTGTGTGGACGGCGTCCGACCCTGCCCCTTTCTCCAGCTTAAACCTCTTATCCACCGAAGTTATCTTCTTAATTAACATTGGCTTGATTATAATTTGTAAAATAGGCTCTATTTGGAGCCATCGATTGGGTCCAGTTCATCGACCCTTGAATCAGTATCCATATGGATGACCCGGGGCAGGTTATCTCCCGCTCCCAGAGTCATATGGATGTAATCATCCTGGATCTTGTACTCCAATTTGTTTCCCGATCGAAGACTGGATACGTTCTTTACCTTGACACCAGAAGGGATGGGCAATCTCAATTCCTTCAATTCCCCGTTGAGAATATGTAGATAAATGGACTGTCCCGTCCGGGTTGAAACAAAATCATCGGCAGGGAGATAGGGTCCTCCCCGGGTGCCATAAATAGCCTCTTTGTGTTCCTCAATCCATCGACCCATTTTTGCCAGCATATCCATCTGCCGTTGTTCGAACCGGCCATCCAGCATGGGGCCCACGTTATACAGCAAATTTCCCCCTCCGCCGACCGTCCTGATCAGAGTTTCCAGACTTTCTTCGAGGGATTTCATTTTGTCGTTGGGTTTCCAGGCCCATTGCTGACAGATGGTCATGCAGGTTTCCCAGGGATTGTCAAAATCATATCCCCCGATCCGCTGTTCCGGGGTAGCATAGTCTCCGGCAAATTGTTTCCCTTTGGTGGTGCCATCCATTCCCTTACGTCCTTTATCTACCCGGTTGTTGATCAAAAGATCATCTTTGATACCACGGAGGTAGGCGTACATATCCATGCCCATTTCATGCGTCCACGCCGCTTCCCATTCCCCGTCAAACCAGATAAGGAAAGGATCGTACCGTTCTACCAATTCCCTGACCTGATTTTTCAAATACTTCAGATAGATGTCCATGTTCGAGTCCTCTACTGGTCTGGTATCGCCGCCATACCTGGTCGTATAGTGAGGATGATGCCAATCGGCAATCGAATGATAAAATCCCAGCTCGATATCGTATTTCTTGCAAGCATCTGCCAATTCCTGGAGAACGTCCCTTCCAAAAGGGGACGACCCGATATCATAGTCGGTATAATCTGACGGCCACATGCTAAATCCATCGTGGTGCTTGGAAGTGAAAATGATGTATTTCATCCCCGCATCCTTCGCGGTTTTGACCCAGCTATCTGCATCGAACAACACTGGATTGAATTCCGTGTACAAATTGTCGTACTCCGCGATGGGTACATCCCGACCTCTCGACCAGCCGATTTCGGTTCCCCTCAGGGACACGGGCCCCCAATGGATAAACATCCCAAACTTGAGCTCCGAGAATAATTCCAGACTTTCCCAATTGGTCGATAAATCAGGGTATGCTTCTCCACCCCCATTCTGTGAATATGCCCTGATGTGTACAGCAGACCATATGAATATCATAAGGATGAGAATCCTTTGCGTACTTAAAATTTTGATCGTTTTTTTCATTTTACCCGTTTTTGATTAAAATAGATGTATGGTTATCTTACTCCACCCTGATTACTGCTTTCATATGCTTTTTCCACCCATTTCATCGTTTCATAGGCGTCTGCTACTCCGTGTTCCAGGATCGTCGTTTCTCCCAAAGCATATCGCTGAATTCCGGCCATAGTCCCAACGAATGCGTGGGGAAACCACCCTCCTGTAAGCGGAAAATCCCGCCACCCTTTATGATCAGCATTGATGATGTACTCAAACCAGGGCGGCAATCCGGTAGGGTATTGAAGCGACACCCCGATCCTGATTTTCACAGCACCCTCGGTGCCTTCTATCTTTAAATACGATTCCTCGTGCTCCGGTCCGAAATCATGGCCATGGTTTGTGATAATCCTGCCCTGAACCATCCCATCATAATCCATGATAATAGTGGATCGCGTGGAAGCCAGATCTTCCATCTTTGGATGCTTGATGGTGCTGGCGTATATGCTGGTTGGATTCCCGGCAAAGCTCCGGATCAAGTCGATATAGTGGATGCTGTGGTACAATATTTCTACCCGGGGCAGTCCGTACAGAAACTTCCACAGATTCCAGGGAGTCTGTACGCATACTTTGATTTCATAATCATACACCTGACCCAGTAATCCGCTTTCTATCAATTGACGGGCAGCGATGCAATAAGGAGCGAATCTCAATTGAAAATTCACCGCGGCCACGAACTTCTTTTTGGAACACAATTCCAGAATTTCTCTGGCTTGTTCCAGGTTTTCACCCATCGGTTTCTGAATCAAAACCGTGGAATATTCCGGGAGTTGATCCAGGATTTTTATCGTCTGGCCTGCCGGAACCGCTACGTCAATGACGGCTTTGGAGAGCTCCTCTTCTGAAAGAACTTCCTCCATCGACTGATATACGGTGGATATAAAAGGAAACCGCTTTCTGGCCTTTTCGGCCGTGTCGGTCCGGATATCGTAGATGCCCAGGACGGAGAACCCGGCCATTTCATAGGCAGGAAGGTGAGCATCCTGGACTATGCCGCCCGCACCGATGATAATGATGGGCATGGGGTTATTGGGGAGAACTGGTTTTTGATTTAAGTCCATTATCCTGGTATTAATAAAATATGATATAAAGAATGATCATGACGGCTACCAGGACCAAACTTAGTTTTCGCACAAGTCGATCCGGTTTCCGGACCCATAAATAAAAATTTTCCGGTAGTGCTTGCGGTGACCGGTCAATCCATGAGATTGAGGCATAGAGAATCGTAGAGATGATAAAAAAGACATAGGTCTGTCTCAGCCAATTCAATCCCAACCCTTCCGATGACGAAATATAATGGACGATCCCGTTAATGGGTACGTACTTTTCTACGATAAAAACCATCAGGGCCAGTCCGCTTCCCAACGTCAGGGTCCAGAAGGCCGCGTTGGCAGTCCCTCTTCCCGACAACACGCCCCAGAGAAAGACGGTGACGATGGATGGAGCGAATATGCTAAACATTTGATTGATCAATTCGAAAATACCTCCCAGGTTGCCCAAAAAGGGTGACCAGATGACCGCCAGGACCAACACCACCCCACCCGTTACGCGTCCGGTAAATATTTTGCGGGTGTCGGGCATATCTGGTTTCATACGGCCCACCAGGTCGTACGCCACCAGGGTGGAACAACTATTGAGCGCAGCGGCCACGCTACTCATGACCGCCGCGAGGATTGCTGCGATCATCAGCCCCTTGAGCCCTACCGGAAGGAGATTCATAATCATGACCGGCAACACGCTTTTGGTATTTGCACCGATTTCATCCCGGAACAATACGAAGGCCAGGATACCCGGCACGACCATGATAAACACCGGCAGAATCTTCAAAAACCCGGCAAATACTGCCCCCAACTGAGCCTGCTTTTCATCCCGGGCCCCCAATACACGCTGTACAATCGTCTGGTCCGTACACCAGTACCAGATACCGAGCACGAGATGACCAAACAACATATCAAAGAAAGTAAAACCTTTCTGGCCCGTATCAAAAGCGATGGTTCGGAGCCTGTCCGGATCAGCGGCTTCCCGGAATGCTGAGTATGTATGAATTCCTATATCCGGCAATTCCATTATGGCCAGAAAGGTAATCATAAGGGCTCCTGTAATTAAAATTATGGTTTGGAATGTTTCTGTGATCACTACGGAAGTCAGCCCTCCGATGATCGTATAAATACCCGTGGCCACCGCAATAATCACGATGGAGAAAACAATATCGAGGCCAAATATTTTTTCGAAGACTACCGCACCGGCGTAGAAACTCACTCCGATGTGCATAAAAAGGGCAGCCAGAATACTGAAAATAGCCAGTACCATCCGGGATCGTCCGTCGTATCGTTTTTCCAAAAACTCAGGAAGGGTAGATATTTTTGTCCGGAGAAAGAATGGAACAAATAAAAATGCCAGGATCAGTAACTCAAAAGCTGAAAACCATTCGAAATTGCCCCAGACCATTCCGTCAATAAAACCCGATTCGGAGAGTCCAACCAGATGGACCGTGGAGATATTGGAGGCAAAAAGGGAAGCTCCGATCACCCCCCAGGTCAGCGATTTATTGGCTAAAAAGTATCCTTCGCTGGTTTTATTTTTCCTCCTGCCATACCAAAGACCGAGCACCACAATGCCCACCAAATACACGGTGGTGATAATGATATCCAGGCTTGAAAGGTTGTCCATACACTGATCGTTGAAGAAAAATGGGGCTTACAAAGGTTTAAAGGTATATAATTTAGGTCATTTGTCCTATTATTGGATTCAAAATAATTAAATTACACCTCGTTGAAGGGGTACGCCCTCCCGGGGACAACCAGTAAATTACGGTTATTTTCCTTAGCGATACGTTTTTTGAGATTATCCCGATAAACCCGGATCGGGTGTAAGGTGTGTCAACCCTCTCGCCGGCTCTGCCGGAAATGCCAATAGTCCAAAATCTCGTCTTCAGATACCGCTCCCCGCTGGCCACCCCAGGCTTCAAAGTCCGAGATTTCCACACCCCCACCCACACTCAAACACACACCCATTCACGCTCACACAGCTGTAAGCTGACCGCTGATGGCCAAAAGCTACAATCCTTCCATTGCCAATTCTCCATGGTTGTTTAAATTACCGTATTGACCAACTGCTCCAGTTCGCTCTGGTTTTTCAGGTCCAGTTTTTTGCGGATACGGTACTGGGTGACGTTGATACTTTTGGGAGATACGCCCTGGGCAGCGGCCATTTCATGGTTCGACAATTGTAGTTTTTCGAGGCAGAGGCAACGGACTTCTGCCGGGGTGAGGTCGGAGTACCAGGATTTGAGAATGTCGATAAAGCCGGGATAGACGGTTTGGAAAAGATTCTTAAAATGACGCCAGTCTTCCTGAGTCAATATTGTGGCGTTTTGGAGCTCCTCCAATACTTCGGGATTTATATTGTTTTCATTGTCTTGTTGAAGCCTGTGGATGATTTGATTGTTTTCCCGGATTTTGCGAGTGAGATCACCCAAACGGGCCTGGGCATTTTCCAGTGATTCGTGTGCATTTTTCAACGCCAGTCCCCGGATTTTCCTTTTCCGGCGTACATTTTTTCTAAAATTTCTCAATAATATCAATCCGACGACGAATACAATGGTTACGATGACCATAATCAAATTACGCTGATGTACCAATTTCTGCTTTTCAACTTCTTGTATCCTGAATTCTCTGGCACTGAGTTCCTGATTAGCCCGCACGACTTTGAGTGCATTAAATTCTTCATTGTACATATCGATTGCCTGCACAGTAGAATCCACATAGTCCGATGCCAGCTTATGATGACCTATAGCGGAGTGCCATTTACTGATTACGGGAAAGAGGAGTCTGAGCCGATCGGTTTCACCGGATAGGCGAATGTAATCGGTCGCTTGCCGGATCAGCTTTTCGGTTTCCGTCAGTCGGCCATATGAGAGTCGAATGTCAGCCAGAGAAATGAGTGAACCGGCGGCTAACCCCCACAAATTCTGTGATTCCGCGGTACGCACATCCCGCAGCAGAAAGGGAACGGCCTGGTCGTATTCTTTTCGAAGATAATGGTTATTACCCAGGTTTCCCGAGGCGATTCCTTTCCAGACCTCGATGGCACGATGGGTAGTATCTTGTAGAATTTGGTTAAATTGGTAATCAACAGAGTCTAAGATATTGAGATTCTGGTAGCAGA
>CALEIL010000274.1 GCA_937876435.1 uncultured Bacteroidota bacterium | reverse complement strand
GGACAGTGGATAGTTGACAGTGGATAGTGGATAGTGGATAGTGGATAGTGGATAGTTGCTAGTGGAAAGTTGACAGTTGATAGTGTGTCCGTCCCTCATCCCGAGTCCCTCATCCCGAGTCCCTAATCCCGAGTCCCTCATCCCGAATCCCTCATCCCGAGTCCTTGTCAATTATCAATTATCAATAGATTATCGTATTTTTACATTCCAATACACATAGGATATGTTACTACAATCGAAGCACTTAAAGAAGAAGTATGGCCGACGAACCGTGGTGGATGATGTGTCGATCCAGGTAGAACAAGGCGAGATCGTAGGGCTCCTCGGTCCCAATGGAGCAGGCAAAACTACGACGTTTTACATGACCGTAGGATTTATAAGCCCCAATGAGGGAAGGGTGTATCTCGATGATCAGGACATTACCAATCTACCCATGTATCGGCGGGCGAGAAAAGGGATCGGATATTTGCCCCAGGAACCAAGCGTATTCCGAAAACTCAGCGTGGAGGACAACATCAAAGCCATTCTGGAAATGATGCCGATTCCCAAAGCAGAGCAACGGGAAAAACTCGAAAGCCTGATCGACGAATTTGGGCTGGAGAAGGTGCGGACCAATATGGGGGATTCACTTTCCGGAGGAGAACGACGCCGAACCGAAATCGCCCGTTCCCTGGCTTCCGATCCCAAATTTATCCTGCTTGATGAGCCCTTTGCCGGTATTGACCCAATCGCGGTAGAGGATATCCAGTACATCGTCGCCAAACTCAAAACCAAAAATATCGGTATCCTGATCACGGATCACAACGTGCAGGAAACGCTGTCCATCACCGACCGGGCTTATCTGATGTTTGAGGGAAAAATACTGCGAGACGGAACCTCGGAACAATTGGCGGCGGATGAACTGGTGCGTAAGGTATATCTCGGGCAACATTTTGAACTCAAGAGAAAACTGATCGAACCAGATGCGTAATTGGATTCTTGTATGGTTGATCTGTGGAAGTCTGACAAGCTGTCTTAAGACCGAGTTGTCCCTGACCGGAAATGACTATAAGTTAATAGATTCCTTGTATACTCAACAGCGTGATTCACTCAATCCAATAGTGGACTCAGCGTGTGTACAATTTCAGGACAGCGTCATGCATCGGTGGGTTGATTCCATAATGCTCAAACGACAAAGCGAGATCGATAAATTGATTCACCAATGAAAAGGGGGATCTATATTCTGACGATTCTGTTCATGATCATGTCCTGCACCAAAAAGGACAAAATCACCATCGAAGATCTGCGTCAACAGGAAATTGACCGAAGGGTGAAACAATTCATGGTCAATAAAAAAACGGAATGTTACAATAACACTATGGACCAGGCCATCCATATTGCAGACAGCCTATTGAAAATCAACGCAGTAAAATACGTGCAGGATAGCCTTAGAAGACCCGACCTGCCCACCAAACCAGAATTGATCCTGAAACCTGCTCCCAGGGACAGTATAAAACCCCGGCCTTTCATTCAACCTCCAGCAAAAGATAGCATCAATTCACGCTCGTTTGTAGAAAAAGATACTGCTCAATGATGGGAGAGGACCTCAATAATTATCTAATCCCAGCCATTCCATTCCTGTTTCCCATCTACTGTAGCCGTAAACACATGTTCTTACCGACCCCGATTATGGTTTTTTAATAATAGCAGGGCATTCTTCGGAACATCGTCATAGTACAGTACAGAATCCATAGCCATCTGCTCCCCGAGTGAGGTCCACACCTTATTCCAATACAATAGTTCGTAAAGGCCTCCAATCCAGATATGATTGTCATCGTTGTGGGCCTGGACCCCAATTCGTCGCACAGCGAGCCAGGGAGTTGAGTCGTTAATTTTGTAAAGTTTTATATACTAATAGTAAATATAATTTTACATTGCAAATATTTATTGTTACCTTTGTAACCATAGAAAATTTTTAATTCAAACCATTTTACAAATGAAGGCAACAACACAGGAATGGAAAGCCCACAGAAAAAGAACCCTTATTCATCTTGCAATATGGGCAGTCGCTTATGTATTTACCATGGCCCTCGCGGCATTTGGTCCCCAGTTATTATGGGAATCCAATGCGGCGTTCACCGGAATTGCGATACTCCTAACTCTTGGAACGGGCATAGGAATGATCGTGACCAACATTCACCAACTGAAATCTTTAGATGAAATGATGCAGAAAATACAACTGGAGGCTATGGCTATATCACTTGGGGTGGGTGTGATAGGAGGTTTAAGCTATTCCCTGATGGATACAGAGAACCTTATCCCTTTTGATGCGGAAATCGGACATATGGTTATACTGATTTGCGTGACTTATTTGATTTCAATACTGATGGGTTACAGGAGATACGGATGAAAAACAAGTTAAAAATACTCCGCGCCGAACGGGATTGGACCCAGGCCGATCTGGCTACACAAGTTGAGGTTTCCCGTCAAACTATCAATGCCATTGAAAAAGGGAAATTCGATCCCAGTTTGGGTCTTGCATTCAAATTTTCCAGGTTATTCAAAATGTCGATCGAAGATATTTTTCAGGATGAATAGACCAAATTTAGATATAACTTATATCGAAGATCTATGTAAAAACCTTTGTGTCCTATTGCTCCTATGTGGTGAAATACCCCCATTTAAAATTCAGCATTCAAATTTGAACATTCCTCACCCTTCACCTAAAAAATCACCAATCTCTCCACCTGAAAGATCGGTTTTCCTTCCTCCCTGATGTGAAAATAATACAACCCAGACGGATAATCCCCCAGGTGCCATTCCAGAGATTCCCCAGGATTGAGATGTTCGATGTCCTTATGAGAGACAGGCTGACCCAATTCATTATATAGATAAATCCTGCTGTTGTGCATCGGTTCCTGCACGTCAAAAAATACCGATGACCGTTGACTCCGATCCAGATAATTGGGGCGGATATTGATCCAGTTTTTCATTTCCGGTCTTTGCCATACAAAAGTCAACACCGGCACGGTGACTTCAAAGGTAGTGGTACAACCCACCGAATCCGTGACGACCAGGGTATAATCCCCGGCCGGAACGGAATCCAGGGAAGAGGTGGTATCTCCGGTACTCCATTGAAACTTATAGGGTGAAATTCCACCTGAGATTTCGACCGCGATCGACCCGGTAGAATCTTCGGAGCCAGTGCCTGTGATGGTACTGTCCACGATTTCAAATTCATTCAACATAATTTCGAGAGTGACCAGGGTATCACAACTCTCCAGGGAAGTCAGGGTGTCCGTATAAATACCCGCCCCGGTATACGACTTGTTGTTGTACATGACCGTATCCCCTCCGCATATCTCCAGGGTGACCAGCTTTTCTGCGTAATCGTGAATTTCGAGCACGAGTACATTCATGGAATCACAGCCCTGGATAGTAGATTGATCCGAAAAATAAATACCCGACCCGGTTAACCATGCCCGGTTAAATAAAACAGAATCCCCCTGGCAAATGTATAGGGTATCTCTGGAAAAATAACTCGGTGAAATCGTCAGGTTCAGGTGGACAATAGAATCACATCCGTAAATCGATTGCAGCGTATCCGAAAAATTGCCCGACTGGTTCAGCTCCCGTCCCTGCCATTCAAAGGTCTCCGGTGAGCAGAGATTGATATTGAGGGTGGATTCGTATATTTCACGGAGTTGAATTTCTACGGTCGATATCGAATCGCAGCCGCCCCGGGCAGTCAGTGTATCCGTCCAGGTCGTGGAAATGGAATAATACTGCCCATCCACGAGGACGCTATCACCTTCGCAGATATCGTATCGGGTAGTCGTCCTCACGGGATCCGAAAATCGAACTTCTTGAATGATCAGGGAGTCACAACCATAGACCGAGGTAAATGAATCCACCAATCTGACATCTTCATAGTATACACTATCTCCAAACACCAGGCTGTCGCCCGGGCAAAGCCCCACATCCATCGTTCGTTTGTAGGAATCCCGAAATTCTAAACCAAGCAGTACAATGCTATCGCATCCTCCTAGATTGGGAAAGGTATCCAAATAGGTTCCGGATCTCGTCAACTCGATGGAATCCGGTCCGAAGTAGTATATTTCCCCTTCGCACAATTCCGTTATGGCGTGGACGGAGTCAGGCTCATAATTTTTAATTTCAAATAAGTAGAGACTATCGCATACGAGGTCGCTCTGACTAAAAACCGTATCCGAAAAAACGGTATCACGGCTAAACTCTGTGCCCTTGTAGGAAAAAACCTCGTCAGGACACAGGTAAATAATTCTGTCCGTAACCACCTGTGGACAATTGACCACCAAAGTAAATATTTCGCTCATGATCGGGAAACCCGGAAACAGCGAATTGGTCATAGTGACTTTGTATTCCCCGGCATCCCGGGGGATCACGTTGGATATGAAAAAATCTTTTTTATCCCCTATTTCCAACCTTTTGCCATCCTTGAACCATTGATAATCCGTACTCGCGTCTTTTTCATCAGTATTCAGTTCGATCGTAAAATTATTCCCTTTGGTCACGGTAAAGGTCGGAGTTTTGAAACCGATAGGTTTTTGAGGAAACATAGAAATCGAGCTGCCTCTGAAATTGCGAAAAGGAATCAAATCCTGAAAAGTCAGTCTGTTTTCACTGACATCCGCGAAGGCAATCTGACTAAATAAATCCGGTCCAAACTCCAGGTTGTCCAGGTTATTGTGCCGGACGGTAAACTGTTCCAGCGCGGGCAACCCGGCAAAATCGGGTACGGCTCCGCTAAGTTGATTCTGAGAGATCATCAGTTCCTCCAGCAGGGGCAATTCCATGCTGGGAATTTGACCCGTGAACTGATTGTTGCTGGCGTAAAACAAGGTCAATTTTCCAACTGGTCCAGTATTCGGAATGGTATCCCCCAACAGGTTATTGGATATCTTTAGTTCGGTCAGTTCCGGTACATCTGCAGGCCATCTGAATGATCCCGTAAGACGATTTTCAGAAAAATTTACTTTTGCCAATGAAGTCAATCCATCCAGATCGGGCAGCTCCCCGGACAATTTATTGCCAGACAGGTTGATTTCGTTCAACCCGGGTTTGTCGTTCAAAATCGGAATGCCACCCTGGAGTTGGTTTTTGCTCAGATCGAGATAAGTCAACTGGTCAAAATGAGAAAGGACCATGATGCTGCCAGTCAAATTATTATCAGCCAGATCGAGTTGCTCGAGTTCGGTCATGGCGCTGTAATCGGGAATGGATCCATCCAATCTGTTGTTATTGGCCAGGATCACTCTCATCTTATCGCTGTTCGTCAATTTGGGTAATGATCCGATAAATCTGTTATTGGACAGGTCGAGGTGTTCCAGCGAGGGAACTCTGGATAGAGCCGGTAACGTGCTTAGGATATTATTGCCGGAGACATCCAGCTTCTTCAGAAAAGGTAACTCAATATCGGGGATATTCCCTTGTAATCCGTTTTCCGGCAGCGAAATGGCTGTGACGCATCCGGAATTATTGACCGTGATCCCATGCCACTTGCTGAATGGCTGATTCAAGTCCCACTTGACCTTCCAGTTGATCCCTTTGGAAGCTCCATATAAATCCACTAGAACAGCAGAATCGTTCTGTGGACGGCAATCCTGACCGTAGCCAGAAACAACCATTACTGATACAAGTATAACTACCAGCGTTCGGACTCCTCTCATATTTATCTAATTTTAAGATTGTTAGACATTAGCACAATATTTAATGTAACAAAAACCATTCCATACTTCCCCGCTCCATTAACAAATTTGGACCCACTGACGATGGGGAATTTTCAATATATTTTGTAAATTTCAACAAAATGGAATACGAACAAACTCCGGGATGACCATCGGCAGGGACGTTTGCTTTTTGTTTTGAAAATTTCAATCTTCTACTACTATTATGCACAACGACAAAATCATTTCGAAAAGTGGATCCTCCGAAAAACCTGCTGAAGTAAGAATCCTGGATTATATGTCCGACCTGATGGATAGCCGGTTTAGAATACCCGGAACGAAAATCCGTTTTGGGTTGGATTCTTTGATCGGCGTGATTCCCGGATTGGGTGACATCGTCAGTTATGCCATGGGCAGTGCGTTGATTATCGGTATGGTCCGTCAGGGAGCCTCGGTTAATCTGGTTATGAGAATGTTGTGGAATCTGGGATTGGATACTTTGATAGGGTCTTTTCCGGTGCTCGGGGATATATTCGATGTATGGTTTAAATCCAATCGTCGCAATTACCGTTTGTTCAGCGACTATGTCCGAGACAAAAAAGAAGTCCGTTCGATATGGCCGGTCTTGTTGGTGGTATTGGTTGGAATCGTTGGGATATTTCTTTTGTTGCTCTATCTACTGTTTTTTTGGCTCCCGGGAAAAATATATAAAGAATGACGATTTACGAATGACGAGGGCCGGGTACTCCCTATAGCCGTAGGCTCGGGATTAATGAGGGCCGATAAGGATTCCAAATATTTTTTATATCTTACCCAAAACCTGTTTTTATATTGCCATGAAGAAAAAAAAGCTGGCATTGGTCCTGAGCGGTGGTGGTTTCAAAGGAGCATTCCAAATTGGGGCCCTGGAATATTTACTGTATAACACCATCCGGATCGAGGATGAAAATATCGATATAGATCACTTCAACATCATCTCAGGAGTTTCGGTGGGTTCCCTAAACGGGGCATTCATCGCCACCGGGCAGTTGGAGGAACTCAAGGAAATCTGGTTTGAAAAAATCATCAACGAAGGTCCCGATATCGTGTATACCTCCAAATACCTCGTCAATGGTCAACCCAACATCAAAAAAATCATTGCCGAATTGGTACCTGATTTACCGATTTGGCGACGCTTAATGCTCATTTTTTCCCGAAAGGAGCAGGAAAAACTGGCGAAATTGGTTTTGAACAATTTTCTGGATCTGGAAGGACTGGCCGATAATACGCCTTTACTCAGACTTCTCGAAAAACACATCCATTTGGATAAATTCATCAACGTGGATTATAAAATGGGTTTCGTATCTCTGCGGGATGGCCGGTACAAATCCGTCAGCCATTCTCAGCTACCCAACGATGAAGAATTGCAAAAGGCTATCATGGCTTCTTCCACCATGCCTGTCATCTGGCCTCCTATACCGTTTATCCATACGATAGCCGGCGAAAAGTATTTTGACAACGTTGACGGTGGTATTCGCAATGTGACACCACTCAAGGATGTCGTGGATGAAATCAACAGGAACGAAGCGATGGACGAGGAATATTACATTATCGTCATCAATTGCAGCACGACCAGCCTGGCTCCGATCGGCCCGGATCCCTCCATCGTCGATATCGCTGTCCGTTCCATGCTGGATATTACCATGGCAGAAATATTCAAAAACGATCTCGAACAATTTCTATGGATCAATGACATGCTCCGTGCCCAGAATATCGATCAACTTCGGATAGAAAATAAAACCTACCGGCGATTCAAAATCAAGATTATCCAGCCTCCCTATTCCCTGGGTGGAACCCTGGATGCCCGCCCAGAAGTCATCAAAGCGTGGAGAGACCTGGGCTACACCACCGCGGAAAAAGAAACCAAAGTACAGGAGTGGAACGTATAATCAATGGAGAATGGAGAAGGGACAATGTCTACGACTGTCCGGGGAGTTCTCACGCGCTCTCTGCCGCCATACTGACCACTGACACACTCACCACTATTAATTTAATTATCCAAATAATGCCCCGAAAAAATACCAGGCAAATACCAGGCACAGGATGAGTTTTATACCGGTGCCCGTCAGAAAACCGATAAACGATCCGATAGCAGCGCGTAAAGCCCCGTTTATATTGCTTCTGTCGTGAATCATTTCACCGATAAATGCCCCGAGAAAAGGCCCGATTATGATCCCGAATGGGCCCATTAGCAATCCGGCGAACACGCCTATCATTGCCCCTTTCTCTCCCATTTTACTTCCTCCAAATCTTCGACTGCCCCAACCGGGAATGACATAATCCAGGGCGATGGTCAGAACGGTGAATACCGCGGTGATGATGAGAAACCGACCGCTGAATTCTGCGTAATCCGTCCAGTGAATCAACAACAGACTAAACCACGCAGCTGCTGGCCCCGGTAATACAGGAAGTATGCTTCCAACGATACCTATCAGCAACAAAATAATTCCTAAAACGAGTAGTAGAATATCCATAGGTGTTGTAGATGTATGATCAAGCGTATAACACGCCTTGTTGATGAAAAAATCCCGATGGCCACAAGATTTCCTGTTTTTCCTACTCCGGTGCCCTTGTATAAAGTCAAATTACTTTTTGGACATATCCGTCATATAGGATCACAGGGTCAACATACCCCAGGGTTATATGCCCGCATGTGGTAGGCAGAGGATATATTACCACCACTACAATCCCACCGCTATCCGCTCCAATCGGTCTTGTTCTCGCAGCAGACGTGACCTCAAACGTTCGGTGAGTCAGGCGAACCGTGCATCAAACGCGCGCAGCGCCCAAACGGAATAGATTCGCTCCTCGAACTATTCTCCCAGGATTTGATCGATCGTCTGAAAAGACACCGAATGATAATTGGGTCTTGCTTTGCGGTATATTTTTTTGGCCACAGTGAGCCCCTCCTCGGTTTGAGCCAGAGCGGTGTACAGCGGCGTCAGAAATTTTCTTCTTCCTACCTCGATCAGGAATGCTTCCAATTCGGGATACACAGCTTTGTAACCCGCACGGATGGAAACTTCGTACCAGGCTGCCTGGATTTCAGCGTTGTTGGACTGCGTCAGGGAAAAGGCTTCATCGATTGTTTTCAATTTCTCTTTTGAAATACCGGAAGGTAAATTGTTGATAAAATGCAGCCATTCGTGCGTTGTCCATTCGCCGGCTGGATTTGTCATCGACGCAATATCTCCGGAAGACAGGAACGTCGATGTCAATTCATCGATCTTCTGAAAACGAGCCGTTTGGGGAACGGGTGCGTTGGCTGGTAATCCTTCGCCGTATACCCATTCATCGATCTTCAGCTCGTCTGCCAGATTTTGATCACCCCCAACGATGTACGTGTTCAATAAATTCACCAGCGTGGCCGAATTGACAGAATGAAAGGCGTACGTTTCAAAATATTTATTGAGAAAGGCGTCCCAGGTATCCCGTCCCACGGTTTCCTCGATTTTTCTTAAAAACAAATAACCCTTGTTGTACGGTATACCGGAAAGTCCTTCATCAGGGTCACGTCCTTCCAGATCGATATGCAGCCTGGTGTCAGCTGCATTTCCAGCCTTCGTCATGGATTCTATTTCCTTTACCAGGTCCTGGTAGGTCAGGCTGGCCAGCATTTCTGAATATTCACGACCCCGGACTGCTTCCATAATCCGGTGTTCGAAGTAAGTTGTAAAACCTTCGTTAATCCAGATATCTTCCCAGTTGGCATTGGTCACCAGGTTGCCACTCCAGCTATGCGCCAGCTCATGAGCCACCAGACCCATCAGCGACTTATCACCGGCCAGGATGGTCGGGGTCGCAAAGGTAAGTCGTGGATTTTCCATTCCTCCAAACGGGAAGCTGGGAGGAAGTACCAGCACGTCGTATTGATCCCATCGGTAGGGTCCGTATAGTTCTGCAGCCTTCTCGATCATCTCCGGCATGTTTTCAAACTCCGCCGCGGCTTTTGGCAGGATCGAGGGCTCGGCGTAGACACCGGAATTTTCGCTTAATTTATGGTATTTTATATCCCCCGCTGCCAGGGCCATCAGATAGGAGGGGACTGGCTGGTCCATTCGAAAGGTATAACTTCCATTGTCTTTCATTTCTACCGGATTGTCTGCGCTCATCACGGCCATCAAACCGGGTAAAACGGTGACGGTTGCTTCGTAGGTAAATCGCACACCAGGTCCATCCTGACATGGTATCCAGGTTCGGGCCAGTATCGCCTGGGATTGTGTGAAAAGAAATGGTTTTTCCTTTCCGGCAGTCTGTACCGGATCCAGCCACTGGATAGCTCCGGCTTCCGGTACGGTCGAATAAGCAATTTTAACCGTTTCGGTATCGTCTTTGATCGGAATAATCAATGGAGTACCATACATTTGGTGGCTTTCCCCCATTCGAAATTCTGTTTCTTGTTCGCCATTGAGCCATACCTTGTGGATGACCAGATCCCTGGTGTCGAGAATCAACTCATCTCCATCGCCCAGTCTTTCGATCGACCAGATCGCGATGCAATTCATCGTCTTTTGATCAAAATTGATCCCGGTGCTCCAGTTGAGGTGGGTCACACGTACATCGTTGAAATTTGCAAAGGAGTTGGGGTCGGATATCTGAATAGAGTCTACTGTCATATCATTTAGGCGAATAGTGGATGTAGAAGGTTCTTCGTTGCAGGAAATGATGATGCCGGTCAATATCACAAATACCAGCCATTGAAATACACGTGCCATAGGATGCTTTTGATGATCAAAGCCGCAAAGGTAAGGATTGTCGGGTCGATATTGCAGGTTTTCCCTTCAGATAATTGTGAATATTCCAGAGGAAGCAGACCTTCCGGGTTTAAAATTACCTCGACCTCATACAACAAAACAGGATCTTTGTGCATCTTTATAAATGACGATGCATTTGGATAAAATAGTTCGTGGGGTCAGGAAAAATGACCGTAAAGCGCAAAAAGCGTTGTATAACCAGTACAGCCCGCTGTTTATGGCCATCGCCATGAGGTATCTCAAAGATTTGCACGATGCTGAAGATGTCCTGACGGAAGCCTTTCTCAAGATATTTACCAAGGTTCAAAGTTTTGAGCATAAAGGCAGCTTCGAAGGTTGGATGAAAAGAATCGTGATCAACGAGTGTCTGATGGCCTTACGTCAACGAAAAAAACAGTTTTTGTACGTGTCCATCGACGAGATAGATGTCGAAATCGAACCGGAAATTATCAGTCACCTGAGCGCGGAGGAACTCCTGGATGTGATCCGGGAATTGCCCGAGGGCTACCGAACCATTTTCAATCTCTATGAAATCGAAGGGTTGAAGCACCGTGAAATAGCCGAGGAGCTGGATATTAGTATCAATACATCCAAGTCGCAGCTCATTATGGCAAAACGAAAAATCAGGGAAATTTTAAAAAAAAATCTAAGCACAAATAATCATGAAAGAACAGGGAGTACTGCGGGATAAATTTGAGCAATTACGCATCCAGCCCTCGGACAGGGTCTGGGTTAATATTGAAAGAAATCTGGATCGGGATACCAGGAAGAAGTTGCCCGTCAACCGGCTGACCATGAGACTTGCTGCCGCTGTGGTTTTGGTAATAGTCGCCTATTTTTTGGGAGCCTATAATCAGGTCAATCCTCGATATTCACCAGCGACTCTGGAGATAAACGATCAGGCATCCGGAATATTTATTCCCACCAAATTGTATTCTTCTACTACGCCCGGAGTGGAGTACCGGAAAGATGGTCGATTGGTTCCCAATGCTCAGGCCTTGTGGGAGCATCCGTTGATTCCGGCAGTCAATTAGGATCCAGGACAACCGGGGCAGATCGTGCGACAAATCCTGGTGTTCTGTTTCATAAGTATTAAGAATTTATGAAACGGAGCACTTAACCTCTTACCAGGTGTTCCATATTAAAATCCCCATCGCGGTATTCTTCGCTGGATACGAACACCATAGAGATGGAATTGACGCAGTGTCTGGTATTTTTGGGTGTCAGTCTTTCTCCTTTGAACACGTGGCCCAAATGGGCGTCACAATTACTGCAAAGAATTTCTACCCGGCGTCCGTCGGCGTCCGTCTCCTGTCTCACAGCACCCGGAATCTCATCGTCAAAACTGGGCCATCCGCAGTGGGATTCAAACTTATCCTCGGATTTGTACAACGGTGCCAGACAATTCTTGCATAGGTACAGTCCCTTCACCTCATTGTGAAGCAATGCTCCTGTTCCTGGTCGCTCGGTTCCTTTATGGTATAATACATTCTTCTCCCGCTCGGATAATTCCAGTTTGGATTGATTCATTTTCATAGCTATTCGATTTTATTTTGGACGGCGAAATATTTTCTATGTGTAACAATGAAGGTAGTGGGATGTTTATTATATGAAGTCGATAGGATTTTAATTATTGAGGCTTACGGCTTAGGCATAGATGTTTGCCCGGTCATGAGACTCCACGCTCACACCACTAATCACTAACAACTATGAACTAACAACTAATCACAAATTCACTCTTCTTCTGCCTGTGCCAGGGTCTCTGCCACGACCTGTCTCGCCAGTTCAAATTCTGGTTCGGTGACATAAATCTCTACGAAACCGAAACTATTGATAGCGGTGTCCTTTTTGTCCATAATGACCGTTTCGATGTCGTTGTTCTCCAGTTCAGCCTTGATGATGTTGGCGGTGATTCTATCCTGGGTAGTATGTACCAATTTCATATGTCAAAATTTTTATGTCAAAGAAATATGCTAATGCACGAAAATCCAAAAACTTAGAAGCTACTTAGATTTCCAGGCTCTTATCTCGGGAACAACAACCAGAAAGTATCATTTCCTATCATTGTTAAAATGGTTATCTTGCGAGGGTAATTAAAACTAAAGTACAAAATTTTCATGAGAAAAGAATTTGTATTTTTTTCCATCACTTCGCTGTTTCTGGTAATCACTATTTACCTGTTCCTGTGGCCGCCCATTGTATGGGTTTTGGTCCTCCTATTGCCCCTGATTTTGCTTGGGTTTTACGATATGTTTCAAAGTCGCCACGCCATTAAGCGCAATTTTCCCATCCTGGGACGAGGTAGGTATTTATTTGAAGAGTTGCGTCCTAAGATTTATCAATATTTTATTGAGTCAGAGACCGATGGTAAGCCCATTCCCCGGATGCTGAGGTCAATAGTATATCAACGGGCGAAAAATGAAATTTCAACGACGCCATTTGGTACCCAACTGGATGTGTACAAAGAAGGATACGAATGGATAGCTCACAGCATCGCAGCGATTCCATCCAGCGAAATCAACCCCAATCCCCGGGTCAGGGTGGGAGGTAAAGACTGCATGCAGCCCTATGATCTGAGTATATTCAATGTGTCCGCCATGAGTTATGGTTCACTCAGCAACCGGGCTATCCTGGCTCTGAATGGGGGTGCCCGCAAAGCTGGATTTGCCCACAATACCGGAGAAGGAGGCATCAGTCCATATCATATAACCCCGGGAGGAGATTTGATTTTTCAGATTGGAACCGGATATTTTGGCTGCCGGGACGATCAGGGAAATTTTTCTCCGATTCTGTTTAAGGATAAAGCCGAAATGGAAACCGTCAGGATGATCGAAATCAAACTGTCACAAGGTGCCAAACCCGGGCACGGCGGATTGTTGCCCGCCAGTAAAAACACCGAGGAAATAGCTCGGATCAGGCATATATTGCCCGGGATAACGGTGCACTCCCCTGCTCATCATTCTGCTTTCGATTCACCGGTTGGATTACTCGAGTTTATACAACAGTTGCGGGATTTGTCGCTGGGAAAACCTGTGGGTTTCAAAATTTGCATCGGTAAGCCCTCCGAATTCATTGCAATTTGCAAAGCGATGGTTGAAACCGGGATCCTTCCGGATTTTATAACCGTCGATGGGGGAGAAGGCGGTACGGGGGCTGCCCCGCTGGAATTTACCAATTCGATCGGAATGCCCATGCTGGAAGGCTTGACATTTGTGCACGATATGTTGCGTGGTTTTGGATTGCGGGATGAGATCAAACTGCTGGTGAGCGGAAAGATAATGACCGGATTTTCGATTTACCGGGCTTTGGCTTTGGGGGCAAACGCCTGCTACAGTGCCAGGGGAATGATGTTTGCCCTGGGGTGCATCCAGGCGCTCGAATGCCATAAAAATACGTGTCCTACCGGAGTGGCCACCCAGGACCCGTCGCGCTGG
>CALEIL010000273.1 GCA_937876435.1 uncultured Bacteroidota bacterium | reverse complement strand
CCTGGAAAAAGGACAGAGAAGACTGGGTTCAGGCAGCGGTTCGAAGGGGTTATATAGCTTGCCGGTTTACTGCCACTGATCCCAAATACGGATTCACCGATGACAGTGAAGAATATGAAGAGCTTTGGTGGCCGGAATATGACTTTAGTACGATCATGCGGTGGGGATGGGCTGCGTCCAGAGCGATAGATTATTTGTACACGCTGGAAAATGTCAATCGTGAGCAAATAGCATTGACAGGACTCTCTCGAAATGGGAAAATGGCATTGTGGGCAGCAGCTTATGACGAGAGAATTAAAGCCGTTGTTCCAATAAGTGGAGGAACAGGAGGTGAAAATCCATTTCGTTATACTACCGATCGGTACAACAATGAAACAATAGAGTTGCTTACCTGGTATCGTCCTCATTGGTTGCATCCAAGGTTGAGGTTTTTTATAGGTAGAGAGAATAAATTGCCTGTGGATCAAAACTCCCTCATGGCAATGATTGCACCTCGGGGGCTTATGCTCACATCCTCAGTATTTGAGTCAGCCGGCAATCCCTGGGGTATTGAACAGGCATATCATTCAGCAAAGGAAGCTTATAAATTTCTGGGGGCAGAAGACCATATAGCTTTAGATTTACGAAATGGACTCCATGCGCCTGCTGCCCGAGATATAGAACGGTATCTGGATTTCTTTGATTATGTATTTGATCGTGGTAATATTAGACCTGATAATAAGCTCTTTTATGATTATAGTTTTTCAAAATGGCTAGGGTTGAGTGGCGAAATGGTGGATCCACTGGATTATCCGGAAAAAGGAATTGATGATTTGCTGATTAATACAGAATCTGAGGTTATCAGGGATACCTTAACATGGGAAAATAAAGTTATAGACATCAATAGGCGGATAGAATGGGTACTTGGCATTGAACCTCCTTCCCTAGGTCCAGGTGAACAACCTGATTACTTACGGAGGGCTATTGAATATCCGAATTTAGGTCCTGAAATTAACAGTGAGCCGATGTTGTTTGGGAGGTTATATTTTCCTTCTGTTAAAACAACTGATTCGGCTCACCTCAAAATGCCTGCAGTGATCTATTTGCATGAATATGCTTATTCTACAGGTTCTGCTAAGACAGGTAGTATTATTAAGCAATTTGTAAATAATGGATATGCTGTGTTCATTTTTGATCAAATAGGATTTGGTATGCGGGTAGAAGAGGGGCGACTGTTTTATGAGCGTTTCCCTCACTGGTCGAAATTGGGGCGTATGGTCTCAGATGTAAAATCTGCAGTAGACGCACTGTCAGAAGTTGATTATATTAATCCTTTCCAAATATATACAGTCGGCTATTCTCTAGGTGGCACTGTGGGTTTATTAAGTGCGTCGATGGAAAAACGAATTGCGGGTGTAATTGCTGTTTCGGGATTTTCCCCTTTGCGATTTAATACTCTGGATAAGACAGCAGAGGGAATCTATGGGTATTCTCACCTTCATGGTCTGTTACCCAGGTTGGGCTTTTTTGTGGGACAGGAGCAAAGGATTCCTTTGGATTTCCACGAAATTCTTGCAACTATTGCCCCACGATCTTTACTTATCTTAACTCCAACCTGGGATCAATATGCCTCATTTTCCGATGTGGCAAAATGTGTAAATGAAGTGGAGAAGGTTTATAAACTTTATGGGAAGAATGAGAACATTGATTTTTATGGTCCTGAAGACTACAATCATTTCACTTCGTCTATGCAAGATTTTACCTTAAAATGGTTGATAAAGAATACTTTGAATAAATAATTTAGCAATAAATCTACGAAGCAATGGAGATTGGACTGTAAGCGAAAAGTTTACCGGTTTGTCGGGGGGCCTATGAGAATGATTGCCTTTCCTTTAAAGAGCTTCTCTCCTATCTTCTTTCTTAAAGTCCGTTTATACATATTTTCGGTGAATGTATTCACCAAATATCCCTTTATTTATTGATTGTACTCTTTGCATTGGCCCGTCTGTCGAAAAAGGGTGGCAAACAGAAGAGCCTTAAGATGACTTCCAGTGTATGGAAAAGAAGAATTGGTGTCCACCATAATACATATTCATGAATATATCAAATACGATTGAACCGGCCTGCCGAACTATCGACGCAGGCCCCCAACACTTCAGTTATTACCTTTGGTTTTATCTAGCAAATTTGTTGCTCAACATCCTCCTATTTTTGATTGACTTTTCACTATCATTGTCTGTGAATTGATAGACCCTGTGTTCTATCTCAGATTATATGTCACCCAAAATTGATAGACACGTGAAAGCTTCTATACCCTCTATTCGGAAATGCATACTCCCAATAGTTTGCATAGCAATGATGATTTCCTGCACCGCACCAAGAAAGGGTGGGACCTCTTCAGACGATGCCGCTTCAGCTATCCAGCATCAAAAAATTTATTACGAAGAAGGTCGATTCGCCGGATGGCCGGCTAATAATGGGATCTGGATTTGGGGGAATGAAATACTGGTTGGTTTTATTGAAGCTGCGCACCGTGACACCGAGGGTTTCCATACCTACGACCGGAATACAGCCCGGAATAAATACGCCCGCAGCCTGGATGGGGGTGAAACGTGGACGATTGAGGATGGCTATGAGGCAGGTCAGACGGGATATGCCTATGACCATAGTATCCCCAAGGAACAGGCCGAAACTCCGGTAAATCTGCAACAGCCTATGGGGGATTTTACCGATCCGGGTTTTGCCATTACCTTTATGAGGGAAAATTACCACAATGGTCCCTCCACGTTTTACTATTCCATGAATCGAGGGAAACAATGGGAAGGACCGTACAATTTTCCAAATTTGAATACCAATGGGGTAGGTACGCGAACAGATTATATCGTGGAAGGTCCCCAAACATTGAGCGCATTTATGAATGTGGCCAAAGACAATGACCGGGAAGGACGCGTCATTTATACCAAAACATCCGATGGTGGCTTGAATTGGGAGGTGGTTTCCTGGATTGGGGAAGAGCCGGCTGGTTTTGATATCATGCCTTCTACGGTTAGGATTTCACCCAATGAACTCTATACCGTCATGCGCAGTCGTGACCCCGAGCCTCGCCGGGACTTCCTGAAAGCATTCCGATCCACCGATAATGGCGCTTCTTGGGAAGAAGAAGTGAATCCGTCCTTTGATACGGGAAACGGGGGATCTCCTCCGACATTGGTGAAGATGAATGATGGGCGACTGGCCCTGGCCTATATATTTCGGAGTGAATTTGGATCGAGGGTCCATCTTCGTTTTAGTGAAGATAAGGGGCGAACCTGGAGTAATGAAATTACATTGAGAAGTGGACAGGAAGCCACCAAAGACGTTGGGTACCCTCGGATGGTTCAGAGACCGGATGGAAAACTCGTCATCATATATTATTGGAATAATGCCCTGAATCCCAACTCCACGCCCTATCGATATATCGCTTCGACAATAATCGATCCTGGTCATTTTGAATAAGGAACCGAATTGCGTTAAGATCCATCTCCAGATTTGAAAGAAGCCACGAAGTTACCCGGGTAAAGTATAGGTTCAGCTTGTTTCGTACTGGACTGGTGGATTCATTCTTCCATAGAAGGAGGGTTTACTTTATATTTTTGCAACGTCTCATTATTCTTAGGTGATCTCATCACGGGAGGATACGCCCATCCAATGGCATGCCGGGATCGGTCGCCGAATATTCGGTATAATCACAGTCAGCGATTTCAACCTCCTCCAGGAGATCGTCCCAATGGTCAGTTTCATAACTCAAAGGGATTCATGAAACAGACCATTATTTTCAGCTGAAATTTCTCCGTTGCCGGTCAGATTTGCAACCCCTCGCGGACAGCCTCTAGGCTCTTGGTAAACAGATCGTTCGGGAGTCTCAGCGGTTCTTCTATCGCTCCTGAGTTTTCCAGATACATAAAAAATGCATACTTTCATCCTGAACAACTTTTTTTAGCAAAACCCAGCCTGTAAAATGAAAATGGAATTCAATATAAAATGTCTGATCTGCACCTTGTTTGGTATGCTACTGAGTGGTGTCGTTGCGCAAGGCCAGGAAACCATCGTCCAGTATCTCTCCGGAAAAGGCCGACTCGACCACGTGGAGTGGGATTTTTATTGCTCGGATGGGAGGAAAAGCGGAGAATGGACGAAAATTCAGGTACCCTCCAATTGGGAACTTCATGGCTTCGGGACGTACAACTATGGCCACGATCACAAAAATGACAACATCAAGTACGGAAAGGAATTTGGATTGTACAGGCACGAGTTTGAAGTGCCCCGGGAATGGGAAGGCAAAAATATTAATATTGTCTTTGAAGGGTCCATGACGGATACCGAGGTGAAAATTAATGGCCAGTTGGCCGGAGAGATACACCAGGGAGCTTTTTACCGGTTCAAATACGATATCAGCCGTTTATTAAAGTACGGACAACGAAATCTACTGGAGGTGAAAGTGTCCAAATTTTCCGCCAACGAGTCGATCAATGAAGCGGAACGATACGCGGATTACTGGATATTTGGTGGGATTTTCCGCCCGGTTTACCTGGAAGTATTCCCCGAAGTGTACTTTGAAAGATTATCCCTGAATGCCCGGGCGAATGGAGAAGTGGACATTCGTGCTTTTCTGAATCAAGGATCCTCATCCAATACGATTGAGGTCACCTTGCTGGATAAAAACGGGAACGCGATCGATGACACGGAGTCATTCAGTCTGGATGACAACCTGACCGAGCATGCTTTCCAAACCCGGTACCACGATATCGACACCTGGAATCCGGAATCTCCCCACCTCTATACCTTGCGGGTGGATATTCTTCGGAATGGAGAAATAATATTTACCCGGAAAGAAAAAATAGGATTTCGGACGGTAGAGCTTGTACCGCACGATGGTATATACGTGAATGGGGAAAAAATAGTGATGAAAGGCGTATGCCGGCATTCATTTTACCCCACTTCAGGGCGTTGTTTGAGTGAAAAGGACCATCTGGACGACGTCAATATGATCAAGGATATGAATATGAACGCCGTTCGGATGAGCCACTACCCTCCGGATAAGAGATTTTTGGAAATCTGTGATTCATTGGGGCTTTTTGTGTTGGATGAATTGGGAGGATGGCAGCAAGGATACGATACCATCGTGGGTCCCGGACTGATCGAAAAGTTGATCGTACGGGACGAAAATCATCCGAGCGTGATCATATGGGATTTTGGTAACGAAGGGGGGTGGCAGTTTCCAAATGAAAAATGGTTTTATGAATACGACCATCAGAAGCGCCCCGTTATTTTCCCATGGTTGAGAAGAAACCATACGGACAGCCGTCATTATCCTTCCTATCAGGTGGTCAACACAAGACTCACCGGGAGCGATCAGATCTTTTTTCCGACGGAGTTACTCCACGGCCTATTTGACGGGGGACACGGAGCCAATCTTCATGACTACTGGGAAGCATTTAAACAAAGCCCTGTAAATGCGGGTGGATTTTTGTGGAATTTACGGGACGAGGCGGTCTGGCGGACGGACCTGGACCAATACGACAGCGATGGTACCCATGCGCCTGATGGGATTGTGGGGCCGCATGGCGAAAAAGAAGGGAGCTTTTATACCGTCAAAGAGGTATGGTCACCGGTACAAATTTCTCCATTTGTAATCCATGAGAACTTTGATGGGAAAATTGTCCTGAGAAATGAATATATCTATACCGATCTGAAAGATTGCCAATTCACCTGGAAACTGGTGGAAAAAGGGAGTGTCAAACAACCGGCAGATCAGGTAGTCGCTTCAGGAGAATTATCATTGCCCTCCACTGAACCGGGAACATCCACCAAAATTAAAATTCCATTGCCTGATAATTTTTTCGAGGCGGAAGTTCTGGAACTTGAAGCTCTGGATCCTACTGGCAGGGAAATTTATACATGGCGATGGCCTGTCAAAAGACCGGAGCAATATATTCCCGATGTCATCAATGATCTGGATTATCCGGAAAGCGGCATCACAGCGGCACCCACCGACCACAAACTTCAAGTGGAAGTAGGGAAGATATCCTATACTTTTGACCTGAGCGATGGAAAGCTTTTGGGGGTGACAAACCACAAAGGAGCGTTGTCCTTTGAAGGAGGTCCTACTCCTGTAGGATATGAATGGGGCGAAAATACGATCCGGGAAGTGGTATGGGAGAAGCGGAATGACGGAAGTCTGATAGTCCAGGGGAAATACGATCGATACCCCTCTTCTTTTGAATGGATCGTCAGAAAGGATGGCCTGTTGGAACTTCATACGGAACAATTGAAGCACAACCAGGAGGATATTCATTTTCTGGGAATTTCATTCAATTATCCGGAGGCTAAAATGAATGGATTTCGATGGATGGGCAACGGTCCGTACAGGGTCTATAAAAACAGACTCCGGGGGACCACGTTCAATGTTTGGGAAAAGAAATACAATAACACCATTACGGGAGAATCCTTTGATTCACTCATTTATCCTGAATTTAAAGGGTATCACTCCAATTTGTACGGCGCAACTTTTGACACGGATGAATCGGATTTCCATGTCTACTGTTTATCGCCCGATATTTATCTGAAAATGTATAATCCCACGCCTCCCCAAAATCCAGGGAATGCTTTAGTGCCATACCCGGAAGGGGACATATCATTTCTGCATTATATCCCGGGGATCGGCACCAAATTTCAAGAGATAGGTGACCTGGGACCTTCCGCACAACCGGAACGACACGCGTGGAGGACGGGAGACATTTATGCACCCCTGAGTCTTGTTTTTGATTTCCATGCAGACGTCGATATCGAAATTGATAGCAGCCATTAGGGGTTGATCCTATGGTGGCCATTCAGCTACTCCAGAACTCTAGGATACCGGTGAAAAAATACCTTAATCTAAGAATTTTTAGTCGGGACTGGTATGTCCATTAATAACGGTCGTCATATATATTGAAAGATATTAAGTGGATCAATCGTCTGTTTTATTTATTCACTTATTTTTTTGGCATGAACTATGAGAGGATTGCGCTACGTCAGGATATAACCTGCAAGACGTGAATCAGCAACTGCAACGGCTTGACTAAACAGCCGGACATATTTCCTGCCTATATGAACCAAATGATTGGGTCACCTATCCAGGGTTCGATTCCAGATCCAGGCACATTTGAAAGTACCTGGATTCTTGTGATCTTCGATTCATGATCGGGCAGGGAGGAACCCATGCTTTAGACAAAATGGTAAAAGTACCATTGTATATCTCATGGAAATATTGTGGGAGACCTAGACAAGCTCTTCCACGATGTTTCCTATTGTACTAAAAGGGATTTTTAGGATCGATCCCAATAAAATCTTTTTTAAAGCCCAGCCCTTAGATGCTGTCAGGCTATCTGATGTGGTAGCCAATCTACAGATTACCTCCCGGGTAACATCTCCCCCTATACAAACTCTTTTTCTGCCTGATTTCTGATTCCCGAGATAGTCCAGGGAAAGAAGATACACCTAAAATAATGGGCATTTCGTGGAACGTTTTTCCGTTTTTGGTATATCGAAATTTTAGAAGATAGATCTAAAACAATATCCCCTTACCATATATGCCATATTAATTCATGAGATTAAGGTTTGATTAATTGTGATTCCGTGTTTATAAAATATTTTGCATTGTAGGATAAAATTTCCAATTTTGTGTCAATGCTTACTTCCGTTGAAATTGAGAACAAATATTATAATCAACAGCATTCGTCAAAGGGATGACAAAGTCTTCAAAAGATTCTACAATGAATTATATGAAGAGCTGGTCGTCTATGCCTACCGATATCTATACGATCAGTCTTTTAGTGAAGACATCGTGCAGGAAGTATTTATCTTCATATGGGAGAATGCCAATAAGATCGAGATCACAACCTCCCTTAAGGCGTACGTTTACCGCATGGTCAGGAACCGGTGTATCAACTATTTGAAATCCCTGAAGGTGACCGACGAAACGGGTATTCTGGACGAGGATTTCGTTTATGAACCTTTTCCTGAACTGGATTCCCTCTTTAGTTCTCAAAAAGAAGAACTGTATGGGGCTGTATTGATTATAGTGGATACGCTTCCGGAAAAAATGCAGGAGATTTTTCGGCTGAAATACCTCGATAATTTTCAATACAAAGAGATCGCGGATCAATTGGGCATATCGGAGAATACAGTCAAAACCCAATTGCGAAGAGCCAAAACCAGGATTAAAAACTCTTTGATCATGATCCTGGTCATGATTTTTCTTACAGGTTTTTAATACGGCATTGTTCCTATCAATGAATATGACCTGTCCCATCGGATGAATTTTTCAAATTATCTGATTTTCAACCATCTACAGACCCGGTTCCGGATAGTGAGATCCTCCGAAAATTTATTGAAATAAATAGTTAAGAACGAAAAATAGTATCTCCATAAACTTTTGGTGTATACTCAAATTCAAAATTTCAGGGCTCCAGACCTCACGTAGATTTTGATGTCGCGATTTTATTACAAATCACCAGATCGGAAGCTGGATTAATCGTTATGGAATCGTTGAGAGTTTCCAGTTTTTCGATTTGTTGATGATTCGACTCAAAGGAGGAATCTCTCCTTTATTGCCGCGTCAATATGATTTTTGCGCCACACGACATTCCGATTCTATCTCGTATTATTCAAATTTTCCTGCATGGGGTCTGGAGCTCTGAATTTTTCAAAAAAATTCTACCGATTTGTCACCCTTTACTAACGGTAAGTTGTCACAAAAAAAGAAATGGTCATACAGTGGATTTTAAAATAATCGTGAGAAAAATAGAAGGGAACCTTTCCGAAGAGGAGTCAATAGCCTTTGACCAATGGTATGGTGAATCTAAAACCCACCGGGACTACTACCACCAGGTGGAGAAAAATTACCGACTGGCACCTGAGAATATTGACAAACAAGGAGGATGGTTAAGAATAGAGGACAGACTGAAACTGAGGAGGGCGAAAGAACAGAAGCATTATTGGCGGTATGGCATAGCAGCGTCGATGTTGATTCTGGTAAGTCTTTATTTCTTTTTGCAGTATGATTTGGAAAGCAAATTTGAGGTTATCGCTGTCGAAACGGATGGAAGGATGGAATCTGACATTGAGATGGGCAGTAACAAAGCCATCCTGACACTGGAGGATGGATCTGAAATTTCCCTGGAAAAAGGGAGCGTGCTGAGCCTCGAAAACCTGATTAGTAATGGTGAAGAACTGGTCTATGTGAACGACGGGCCTGCTAATAAAATACAGGAACCAGAAGTCAGGTACAACATTCTGACGATCCCACGGGGAGGGGAATTTTATCTCCAGTTGTCTGATAGTACCAAAGTATGGCTCAATTCTGACTCCAGGATTCGTTACCCGGTGACTTTTACCGAAGGGAGTGAAAGAAAAGTCGAGTTACTCTACGGGGAAGCCTTCTTTGCTGTCAAAACCATTCATGATCCTGCCGCACCGGCCAGGGAACACCGATTTCAGGTGATGACGAAAGGCCAGAAAATAACGGTTTTGGGTACGGAATTCAACGTCAAAGCGTATCAGAATGAAGAAGTAATGCAGAGCACGCTGGTAGAAGGAAGCATTGAGCTGGAATTTCATGGAAACAATAAACGACTGAAACCCAACGAACAAGCCGTTATCCGGTCGGGATCACCGGCGATAGAAGTCAGGTCAATCGATGTATACAATGAAATTGCCTGGCGGGATGGGGTTTTCGGGTTTGAGAATGAGACACTGGAGGAAATTATGAATGTATTGTCCAGATGGTATGACGTGGAAATGGTTTTTGAAAACCAGTCAATCAAAGATTTGCGATTTACAGGGGCATTGAGGAAAAAACTAGAGATTGAGAATATACTGGATATAATTTCCAGGTCCAATGATATCGAATATAAGATCGAAAATCAAACGATTGTGTTGCAATAAAAAGGGCAACGCTTTGAACCTGGACCGTACAAAGCGTCCCGCCCAAAATTGAGTATTAATCAATATATACAAATACGAAGATATGGAAAGTGTGTGTACAAATTTATCCTACAGGGTTCAAAAATTCACCAGAATCCCCGGATTGCCTACGAAATGGGTGGTGTGGAGCGTGATTGCTTTAATTTTTTTACCGACGCCGGGATTTCTGCAAAATTCTGTGGTAACCGTCAAGTCGGACGTATTGCTCTCGATTGAAGAGATATTCGACCTGATCAAGAAGCAAACCGAGAATACTTTTATTTACAGATCGGATCTGTTTGAAGGCTTGCCTCCGGTGCAACTGAAAAAGGGTGCGTTTCCAGTTGATCAGTTATTGACTCATAGCCTTGAGAGCGAGGGGTTTACCTACGCCATTTCAGAAGATAACAGCATCATCCTGAGCAGGGCCAAAACCGAATCGCCTCAGACTCTGAAAGAGTTAAACCCGATGGTGGAAATTTCTGCTCAGTTTGAAGTTTCGGGAACGGTTACAGATTCTGAAGGAGAGCCGTTGATCGGGGTCAACCTTCAGGTGAAGGGCACGAACAAGGGGACCTCCACGGATATTTTTGGCAAATTTACTCTGGATGGAATAGAGGAGAATGCCGTGCTAGTGGTTTCCTACATCGGATATCAAACGCTGGAAGTTCAGTTGAATGGAAAATCATCGATCGATATCGTCCTGGCCACCGATGCCGAAATGCTGGATGAGGTGGTCGTAACGGCGCTGGGGATTAGCAGAGAGAAAAAATCATTGGGATATTCTGTAGGGGAGATCTCCTCCGAACAGATGAATCAGGTGCCTCATGTGAATGCTGTAGATGCCCTCACCGGAAGGGTGGCGGGTCTGAGGGTTAATAATCCAAGCACCGATATTAACAGCAACCCTCAATTGATCATACGAGGTTCACTTTCCCTGTCCGGGAATGATGCGCCACTGATCGTAATAGACGGGCTTCCCACCGGGAATAATCCTGGTGTATTATCCGATTTGAGCACGAGTAACATCGAGAGTGTTTCGGTACTCAAGGGACCCAGTGCTGCCGCTTTATATGGTTCCAGGGCTGGAAATGGAGTGTTGTTGGTGACCACCAAATCTGGAGCTGGCATCGGTAACCGCATCGGTGTCTCATTTAATTCTTCGGTTTCTTTTTCTCAGCCTTATCAATTCATAGAATTGCAGGATCAGTTTGCCAACGGTCGCCAGGGTGCTTTTGATCCGTCACAAGATGGATGGTACGGACCAGCGATGGGTACTTCCGCCGTTCAGTGGAATTCTGATGGCAAAGCGGTACCATTGAAAGCCTACCCCAACAACGTCCAGGATTTTGTACAGACCGGTCATAGTTTTATCAATGAAGTAGGAGTCCATGGTTCCAACGAACGGGGTAGTTTCAGTTTATCTTTTTCAGATACGAGGGCAAAGGGAACCTTCCCGGGTCTGGAGCTGAAGAAAGATATCGTAGGAATTGCTCTTTCATACAAAATTGCTGAAAGCCTGAAAGTTTCAGCCAGTGGCCGGTACGTGAATTCCGGCTCTGATAATTATCGAACCAGAGCGTTGAGCCTGGACAGCTATCCCTTCGATGATGTATTCTCAATGCCCAATTATATCAATATCAATGATGTAAAGAACTATTGGAATGTAGAGAATATAGAACAGAATGTATGGGATCCTGGTTTCAATAATCCATGGTTTTCCAGCGGGGAGAACATCGATGGCTTCAAGAAATCCAATCCTTATGGCAATATTAAGGTCGACTGGGATATATTTTCCGATTTGAGTTTGATGGTGCGGGTAGGCACGTACAATGAGGCGTACACCACTACCGCTCGCCGGGCCGTATCGGACATCGGATATCCGTTGGGAAGGTACAATTTCAGTTCGAGCAACAGTCAGGAAACAAATTCAGATTTTCTCCTGACCTACAAAAAGAGATTTGGCAAATTCAACAGCAATATATCAGGAGGTGGAAATTCAACCTTGGCGGAGAAAACCTGATTTTGCCAGGATTGTTTACAGCGAGTAACGTGGACAAAGGATCGCTAATTTATAACAGCGCCTTGTCAGAAAAACGGGTATACAGTTTGTATGCCATGACCTCTTTTGACTACGATAGCAAGGTGTATCTTGAATTAACCGGTCGGAATGACTGGTCAAGTACTCTTCCCCCGCAAAACAGATCCTATTTTTATCCTTCCGTTTCACTGAGTATGATCCTGTCGGATATTTTTGAACTTCCCAAATCAATTTCATTATTAAAACTGAGGGGTGGATGGGCCCAGGTAGGGAAAGATACGCGTCCGTACCAATTGGTCCAGACTTTGAGCAAATCCACCTGGGGAGACAGAACTACCTATTCTTTGGAGGGAAGTTTGACAAACAGGAATTTGGAACCCGAAAGCGTCATTTCTTCAGAAATCGGGTTGGATATTTCCTTGTTTCACAACCGGCTGGGGCTGGATGCCACCTGGTATGAGGTGGAAGACAAAGGGCAGATTATGGATGTTCAGGTGCCGACCGAAACGGGTTTCATTTTTGCCAGTGAAAATGCGGGCATTGTAAGAAATAGAGGAATCGAGGTGAAATTGTATTCGGTTCCGGTAAAAACCAGGGATGTGAGCTGGGATTTTAATTTGATTTTTACCAAAGATCGCAGCAAGCTGATGGCGCTTCCTGATGGAATATCGACCTTCAGGTTTTGGTCCAGATTCAACGCGTATAGTGAAACACAAGTGGGTGGAGAAATCGGCGATATCTGGGGAAATGATGTCCTGCGCGTGAAGGAAGGGCCGTATAAGGATTGGCCCCTGGTGGATAATAACGGGCTTCTTCAGTTGGAGCCGGAACGCCGGAAAATCGGCAATGTGATCAATGATTTCATGCTTAGTTTTCAGACCAGTGTTTCGGTCAAAAGGTTCAGTGTCTCTGCCAATTTTGACTGGCGTCAGGGCGGAGAGTATTTCTCCGAAAGCATGATGCGATTGACTGAAGGTGGAAAATTGATGTCGTGGTATAAAGGGGATGGATCGAGCACGTTTACGGGTATTTTGAATAGTCAGTCCTTTGGTGGCGATCAATCCAAAATAGCAGAGGAGATCAGAAATAATCCTGAAAGATACAATGGTTATGAAGGTTTGATATACGTTGGGGGGCGGACCGGAGAACTGGGAGGTTTCCCACTGTCCACCACTGGACTGAGTAACGGGGTTTTCTTTCCCGGGGTCCGATTTGATGCGGAAAGTGGAGAATACATTGAAAATTTTGGTGGAGAAGGAACCAGATATACGCCTATCGATAACATTGCCGGCGGCTCGGGGTATTCTTCCGGCCAGGGAGTCCAAACCTGGATGTATGACGCTTCCTTCCTCAAAATGCGGGAACTTGCTTTGAATTATAATTTTTCTCCGGATGTATACCAGAAAATCAAGGCACAAGGTTTGTCGCTTTCCCTTTTTATGCGCAATGTGATCTTGTGGACAAAGGCGGACAATGGGATAGATCCTGAATCTGCGGGTCTTTTACAGACTGGTCGGGGATCGTATAATCTGGGATGGGAACGCTCCAATATGGGCCCCTGGACTGCAATTTTTGGTGTTAAATTGAATGTTGAATTCTAAAAAGTATAGCTATGAGATTCGAATACAAAAAGATTATAATTTTCCTGACAATTATTTTAATTGCCCTTTTGAGCAGCTGCGAGGATAAATTGACAGAGGCTAATATTTCACCCAATAGTTTGAACGCAGAACAAATAGAACCCGGGTACGTGATGACAGATGTACTGTCCCGCAGCGCGCTTACCATGGTTCTGTCCGGTTTTGCGGGTAATACCAGTCAGGCTATTATCGATGCCACGATGCAATACGTCCAGCAAGATCAGGATGGTGGTGTCAGCGTTAAGAATACTTTTGGTTGGAAAGGAAGGGGATGGGGATATCGAAATTACTACCTTCCGCTATCCAATAGCAATTATTTGGGTAAAAGAGCACAGGATTCGAGGGATTCCATTTTTTTAAGAGGGGTTTCTCTCACGATGCAGGCGTACTGGTTTGGGTATAATACATCCGGATGGGGTGATGTTCCATTTAGTGAGGCGATGAGAGGGGATGAACAGATCCTGAGGCCCCGCTATGACGATCAGAAGGATGTATTCAAAGGCGTATTGAGATACCTGGAAGAGGCAAATGAAGCTTTTTCCAAAGCGAGTATAAGCTCAGACTTTACCAGGTCCGCCGATATTATGTACCAGGGCGATTTGACGAAATGGAGATCCTTTGCCAATTCACTCCAGCTTCGGTTTCTTATGAGACTATCTGAAAAAACGAGTGAGATGAAAGACATCGGGGTAGACGTCCAGGCAGAATTTAATAAAATCATTTCTGACCCCGGGAAGTATCCGATAATTTTGGAAAATGCCGCTAACGCGGTGGTGCAGCTTCCAGGAACCTCTGCTGGTGATAGCTGGCCGCTGGGCCCGTTTAATCAAAAAACGGAAGACCCCTACCGACGTCAGAAACCCGGTGCTCCGTTTGTGAATTTTTTGAAGGAAAATAGAGATCCCAGGCTAACGGTCTGGATTAAACCAGTAGATGTACAGACGGTCATCGAAGATAGGGGAGGTGATAAGGTGTATGAAATGGACGCGAACGGGAAGGTCAAAAAATATCTCAGATCTATTCAGTCAGATGCAGATACTTCCCTGTTTGTTGGATTGCCCATAGCCCTGGCAAATCCTGATAACTTCAATGGAAATACGGGCGAAGATCGCAACCTTGTCACCAACATGGATCCATCGATCTATAGTGCAGGGGCCTCCAATCCTTTTGTGTCGTATTTTACGGGTATGTTCAGAGAGAATTCGAGTCCTTACCTTCCCGGTACTTTTATTACTGCCAGCGAAGTCAATTTCCTTATTGCGGAAGCAGTCGTCAGAGGGTGGGTTTCAGGATCAGCCGTTGATTATTTCAAACAAGGTATACAAACATCACTACATCAATACGATATTGCTGATAAAGATGTGAGCGTCTATAATAATATCACCCATCAAATCGAAGAATTTAATGAAAACCAATTCCTTCAGAATATGGCGCAAAAATTTGACGATGCCTCAGATAAGATCTTGCCTATTATGGAACAAAAGTGGGTGGCATTGTTCACTACGGTGGAATCGTGGTTTGACTGGAGACGAACTGGTTATCCTGATCTGGGCAAAAATATCATAAACGGACCTCAGGGTCAAAAAATGCCCATCAGATTCTATTTCGGTGATAGTGAGAAGAATTTTAACGAGGAAAACGTCAACAAATCAATTCAAAATCTGGAACCGGCGGTGGATGATCAATGGTCAAAAATGTGGCTGTTACAGGGAACGGGTAAACCCTGGTAATGGTCGTAGATAGCAACCGTGTGCTTTTATCTCATGACCATCGGGAGTGAGGTCGGCACCTAATGGACTGTATCGGGGAGGGGAAGGATATCCCTGATCATCATATAATATTTTTATGATCAATAGATTCATCCCGTTGGTCGGAATGAATGGCTGTATTTGTTAAATGGGGGGTGATTGCTGCGGACTTCCGCTCCAATCTCCCCCTATCCCCGTCTTGGCTTGTCATTACGACTCCGATGCAAATCGGGGGAGGAATCTCTTATCTGGGCTGACAAATTACGGGTGCTACGAAATGGGGCTTTTGATTTTCCAATAGCCTGCAAAGCCGGATTCATGCAAAAGATCTTGCCATTACAATTTCCACTATTCAAACCTTTTGAAGTCCTTATTGGAATTTGAGTTAAAAACCAATCCAATCTGTCTGAAATTCAAACCCTATTCATTTCAATATTCCGATGATGCGGTGACATATGGAAAACATCAGAAAAAATTCCATATTCCACGTCCCATTTTTATTTAAATATTCTGATTCCTGCGTATATTGTTCTTTTCATTCGCCAAAGTTTCTTTTGACGGGATAATTTATTGCCAGATCGAAGAATCTTCATCAGCGAGGGATGTAGCTCGCTCGGAAGGATTTTGTTGAAGGATTTCGTCCGCCCCATGAAGTGGCCTAAAAGAAAACGCGAACGTTCCAATACAGAGCGGTAATTAATATTTAGGAAAAGTTTTACGTATGCAAGATTCTATACTCCAGGGCTTTGACTGGGTGGTTCTAAGTGGTTATTTTCTAATTATAGCGGCAATAGCTTGGTGGGTAATACGGCAGCAGAATAAAACATCAGAGGATTATTTCCTGGCAGGTCGCAACGTCGGATGGTTTGTGATCGGGGCCTCTATATTTGCATCCAATATTGGGTCGGAACACGTAGTGGGATTAGCCGGAACCGGGGCGGAGTCCGGGATGCCGATGGCTCATTACGAACTCCATGCCTGGATCGTACTAATGCTGGGTTGGTTATTTTTACCATTTTATATGCGAAGCGGGGTGTTTACCATGCCTGAGTTTCTGGAAAAGCGATTTGATGCCAGATCCCGATGGTTTTTATCCATATTTTCTATCATGGGGTACGTACTGACCAAAGTCTCCGTGACCATCTATGCCGGGGGAATCGTCGTGTCACAATTGATTGGGATCAGCTTCTTGTCCGGAGCTTTACTGACCGTCGTCATCACCGGAATTTATACCATTCTGGGTGGATTGAGGGCGGTAGTATACACCGAAGCGTTTCAGACCGTGGTGCTTATTCTGGGATCTCTTCTAATCACGGTGGTGGGACTTCAGGAGGTAGGAGGCTGGGCAGAACTGCGGAGCACGGTAGGTTCCGACCATTTCAATATGTGGCGTCCGATGTCTGACCCTGATTTTCCATGGACGGGGATGCTCTTTGGCGGGACCATCGTCGGAATATGGTATTGGTGTACGGATCAGTACATCGTACAGAGAACGCTGGCTGCCAATAATATCAAGATTGGGCGTCGGGGCGCGATATTTGGTGCTTATCTCAAATTGCTTCCCATCTTTATATTTCTTATTCCAGGCATCATTGCATTCGCACTCCGCCAGAAGGGAATGCTGGAATACGACCGGAGCGATGAAGTATTTCCCACCCTGGTTGGATATTTGTTGCCGGTAGGCTTGAGAGGGCTCGTGGCCGGTGGACTGATGGCTGCTCTGATGAGTTCCCTGGCATCGGTGTTCAATTCATCTTCAACGCTTTTTACGGTGGACATTTTTAAGAAATTGTATCCTCAGGCTTCGGAGCAAAAACTGGTTCGGACTGGCAGATGGGCTACCGGGGTGGTTGTGGTGTTGGGTATGCTGTGGATCCCGATCATGCAAAAGATAGGCGGTGGCGTGCTCTATCAGTACCTTCAAAGCGTACAATCCTACATCGCGCCTCCGATTACCGCCGTTTTTCTCCTGGGCATCCTATGGAAGCGGATGAATGCAAGAGGAGCCATCGTCACTTTGTTGTTTGGCTTGATCGTAGGGGTTCTTCGCATCGTTCTGGAATTGTCAAAAGAGGACCTCAGTGGATTTGCCGCCATGTTTGCCACCGTGAATTTTGCACATTTTGCTATTTTCAATTTCCTGGCCTGTGTGGCCGTATGCGTTGTAGCCAGTCTCACCGGTTCACCCCCACCAGCAGAGAAAATCCAGGGACTCACTTTGTCGACCCTTACCGATGAACAGAAAAAATCCAACCGGGATAGTTTTACGTTTTGGGATATCGTAGCTTCCGTGCTACTCCTGGTGATCGTTCTGTCCGTTCTGATCTATTTCACGGGTTGAAGCTCAAGGGGGCAGATACTTTCGCTATCGAACCATGATTCAGCGATTTTCTGATATTCCCTTACCGTTTGCCCAGACGCGACCTCAAAAATATATGCGCCTTGTAGAGGTGAACCTTGACCGTATTGATCGAAATACCCATGTCTTTGGCTATCTGAGTGTTGGCCTGACCGTGAAAATATTTCCGTTGGAGGATTTCCTTTCGCCTGGGAGGCAGATTTTGTATTTCTTCTTCAAGGAGGACCCGCCTGGCCTGAACAACTTCTTCCATTTCGTCGGTCCGGGCGGTGGATTCCCGGTAGCGCCGGAGATACTCTTCTTCCTGCCGGGAGTCCGCGGCTACTTTTTTCAATTTATTGAATACCCGGTTTCTCGCGATTTGGAAAATATATGACTCAAAGGTTTCCGCGTGTATTTTCTCTCTGTTTTCCCATATAGAGATAAATACTTCAGAACAAATGTCTTCGGTCCACTTGTCGCTTTTGAGTAGAGAATGAACGTAGGAATACAACGGGGACTTGTATCGATCAAACATCCATCGGAAACTGGTTCGATTCCCGTTGATGACAGCTAATATATGATATAGTTCCTCCCGTTCCACAGCGCTTATTTGAATTTTTCTACCAGGTGCCGGATGTTAATCCCCAGATCCTAAATTGCAGAAAAGCCTAAGGGGATTCAGATCTCAGAGTACAAATGATCCTTTTCATAATTTCTTAAAGAATATGTAACAGAGCACCAAACTTCTGCCCAAAATATAAAAAAAATGATCACCGAGTAATACTATTCTCATTTTGTCTTGTAGTAATTGTTAGAAAGGTTATTTCACAAAAGTTTCATTTGATGCCCTATAAAAGCCGTATTGAAGAATTAATCCGAAAAGTTTTTACTGGAGAAGCCAGCGTTCAGGAAGTTCGCTCATTTTTCCAAAATATTCGGTCGGATGATGATCTTGACGAAGGGATTTTACCCGACGATCTGCTGGAGGAGACCGGAACGGGCGAATCTATACCAGATCGACAATTGGACAAAATCTGGTCGAAAATCGAGTTGGAAACCAAACCCAGGTACCAGCGACGGATCGGATTCCCTGTGTTGGTCCGGGTGGCTGCTGCTATTGCCATATTAATCGTCGCTTGCTTTGTGGCGGTTCAAATTTATCAATCCACAACCTGGACCACCTACGAGACGCTTTCGGGAGAAATCAGAAACATCGAATTGGAAGATGGTACTTCCGTTGTGCTAAACGGAAATTCAATTCTCAAAGTGCATAAAAATCTTTCAGCACATAGAGCGAGAACGGTATATCTGACAGGAGAGGCTAATTTTAATGTAGCCAGGGCACAGAACAAGGGTGCCAGTTTCGTGGTGCATACCCGGGATTTGGACGTAGAAGTCCTGGGAACCCGGTTCAATGTGAACTCCCGGGAACGAGAAACTTCGGTTTATCTGGAGGAGGGGAGCGTCAAAATCAGACAGGATACGGAATTGGCTCAGGAAATCTATATGTCACCTGGCGAGAAAATAGAATATTCTGTTCTCGATAAAAAATTGGAATTATCCCGGGTGCAATCTGCGATCAATGAAATCTCCTGGCGGGAGGGAATTTTTGAATTTGAAGAACTACCGTTGGATAATATTCTCCGCCAAATCACGGAACCCTACAACTACACCTATCAAATCGAAAGTCCTGAATTGGGTGACCGGCGGTATACCCTCCGGATTCCTGATAACAATCTGGAGTTTGCGATTTCTGCAGTGGAAAAACTAACCGGAACAACCATCGTGGATGTGGATGGGAAACTGGTGATCAAAGAAAGAGAACACAATCCGATCGAACCTTCGGAATAGAATTATGAAACATTAAACCTATCACGATATGAAATCATTTTTACGACTGCTTGCATTGGTTTTGCCCTTGCTCACTGGAGTTTTCCTGGTTGAATCCCAGGCTTCGGACAGGAAAGGCTTGCCCGTGGATGCCTATCCGGATGAAAGAAGTTTACTCGAAATCCTGGAAGAAATCGGCCGGAAGTACCATGTATTGATCAGTTACGAAACGAGCCTTGTCCGCGATGTTCACATGGAATTTGAATTGCTACCCGATGAAAATCTGGTGGATGCTTTCAACCGGCTTTTGGACGATTCCAGTTTCTCGTTTGAGTTGTTGGAAGAAAAATATGTGCTGGTTTACAAAAACGATCGGTACAGTCGTAAAACGGCCCGAAAAATCAAGCGAAAAATTCATCAACTGGACAAACTTCAGGAACGTGGAACATTGAGCCTCAGTCAAAACATCTCCAATCCAAATATCCAGCTCCAAAACCTGGAGTCCTTTATCCGGCAACAAAATATGGTCATTGACGTGACGGGTACGGTGTCTGATGAAAATGGAGAGCCCCTGATCGGGGTTAATATTCAGGTAAAAGGGACCAATCTCGGGACCGCGACCGACCTTGAGGGTCATTTTATACTGGAAGATGTCGGGGAGAATGATGTACTCATCGTTTCATACATCGGGTACCAGACTCAGGAGGTCAACGTGAACGGCCAGGATCATATATCGATTGTATTGACTTCGGATTCCCAATTGCTAGATGAAGTGGTGGTCGTAGGATACAACTCTGTGGAGAGAGAACATGTGGCTTCCTCCATCGAAACGGTGGATATGGAACGACTCCGCACACGGCCTATGCAAAAACTCCAGGAAGGATTTAGCGGTACGGTAGCCGGGGTTACCATGATGCAGGGCAATAACCTGCCCGGAAGCGTGCCCGGAAGTATTCGGATCCGGGGATTGAGTACCCTGCAAAATGCCTCACCCCTGGTGATCGTCGATGGGATGGAACAATCCCTGACCGACATTGACCCCAACCAAATTAAAAGTATGAGCGTACTTAAGGATGCAGCGGCGGCTTCCATGTATGGATCCCGGGGAGCGAATGGGGT